>JBEANP010000050.1:0-12644 GCA_041165385.1 Pseudomonadota bacterium
ATCAAAGTCCATTTTGATGAAAGTGGGCAGCATGAAGCGGTCGTGCAACTCGGTGCCCCAGCGGGTGGCGGGCGCTTTGTACGGCGTCTTCCAGAAGCGGGCCACCAGTGCACGTAGCAATAGCTGCTGCACGCTGCTCATGTGTGGGTGCGGCGGCATTTCAAACGCTCGCAGTTCCAACAGGCCCAGGCGGCCTGTGCTGGAGTCGGGCGAGTACATTTTGTCGATGGAAAACTCGCTGCGGTGGGTGTTGCCGGTGGCATCGATCAGGATGTTGCGCAGCGTGCGGTCCACTAACCACGGCGGCATGCTCTGGCCGTAGATTTCACGGTTTTTGTAAATTTGCTCAATGGCAATTTCCAGCTCGTACAGCTGGTCGTTGCGTGCCTCGTCCACACGGGGTGCCTGGCTGGTAGGGCCCACAAACATGCCACTGAACAAATAGCTCAGTGAGGGATGGTTGTGCCAGAACAGCAGCAGGCTGGCCAGCAGCTCGGGGTTGCGCAGGAACGGACTGTCCGAGGGCGTAGCGCCACCCATCACAAAGTGGTTGCCACCACCGGTGCCGGTGTGGCGGCCATCGGTCATGAATTTCTCGGCCGACAGGCGCGACTCAAACGCGGCGTTGTACAAAAATTCGGTGTTGTAAACCAGTTCTTTCCAGTTGTTGACCGGGTGAATGTTCACCTCGATCACGCCGGGATCGGGTGTCACTTGCAGAAGCTTGAGGCGCGGATCGCGTGGGGGTTGGTAGCCCTCCAGAACGATTTTGACTTTGAGCTCTGCCGCGGTGGCTTCTATCGCAGCTAGCAGTTCCAGATAGTCTTCCAAGCGCTCTAGCGGCGGCATGAACACATACAGCACGCCCGATTTCACACCCACAGCCTCGGCTTTGGGGCCGCTAGCGCGACGCGGGTCGCGGACTTCTACGCACAAAGCAGTGCGGGTAATCCAGTGGGCGGACTCTTGCTGCTTTGGTGCGCGTGCAAAGTCAGCGGGCTCGGCTTGGGCTTCGCTGGATGCATTGACCGAAGCAATGGCCGCATTGGCGTTGGCCGTACGGTTGGCGGCAAGGGCACTCTGCATGGTGCGCGGTGCTTCGCCACGGCGAGGCACGGGGCGGGACAAATAATCCATCTCGCCGGTGCGCAGTGCGCCACTGCTAGCAATACTGGCGGCACCTGACGCGTCGCCAGTGGGCGTGTAACCGCCCGCTGCGGCTGCAACCGGGGCGTTGGGAGCGTACCGCAAAGCAAAGTCCGCGTGAGGTGGCAAGTTGCCACGCGGTGCGTAGGGGTCTTGCTCAATCAGGTACGGGAAATCGCCTTTGCTGACCCAAGGCAGCGAGTCCAGTGGCAGGCGCAGGCCCATAGGCGAATCGCCGGGCATGAGGTACATGCGCTCATCGCGGAAGAACCACGGGCCGGTGGTCCAGCGTGGGCCGGAAAGGGATGCCACCGTGTCGCGTGTCACGGGTTTCACGGGCAGCACGTAGCCAATGGGGGTATCGAGCTTTTGCTCAAACACGCGGCGCAGGCGGGCGCGTTCCATCTCGTCGTCGAGCTTGCTGTTGAAGGGGTCTACGTTCACTGGCAGGCGGCGCTCGCGCCACAGGTAGTACCAGGTATCTTCATACGCGGTTTGGATGAACTCGTCGGTCAGGCCTAGCTTGCCAGCCAGCGTTTGGGTGAAGCGCTGTGCGTCTTCGCTGGTGTAGTGGGTGGGGATGCGTTCGTCGGCAAACAGGCTGGGGTCAGACCACACTTTTTGCTTGTCGGCGCGCCAGTAAATGTTCAGCGCCCAGCGGGGCAACTGCTCGCCGGGATACCACTTGCCCTGGCCGAAGTGCAAAAAGCCGCCTTGGCCGTATTCGTTACGCAGTTTGTGCACCAGCTCGGTGGCAAAGCCGCGTTTCGTGGGGCCCAGGGCGTCGGTGTTCCACTCGCCGGCTTCGCGGTCGCCCACGGCCACAAAGGTGGGCTCGCCGCCCATGGTCAGGCGCACGTCACCTGCAATCAATTCCTTGTCTACCACTTCGCCCAGGGCCATCACATCAGCCCATTGCTCGGTGGTGTAAGGCTTGGTCACGCGGGGGGATTCGTAAATGCGGGTCACGCCCATGTGGTGCTCGAACTCCACTTCGCATTTGTCCATGCCGCCTTCAATGGGCGCAGCGCCCGACGGTTGGGGTGTGCAAGCCAGTGGGATGTGGCCTTCACCAGCCAACAATCCGCTGGTGGCGTCCAGGCCAATCCAGCCTGCGCCGGGCAAATACACCTCGCACCAAGCGTGCAGGTCGGTGAAATCGATTTCGGTGCCGCTGGGGCCGTCCAGCGATTTCACATCGCTCTTGAGCTGAATCAGGTAGCCCGACACAAAGCGCGCGGCCAGGCCGCAGTTGCGCAGCAGTTGCACCAGCAGCCAGGCCGAGTCGCGGCAGGATCCGGAGGCCTTGGTCAGTGTTTCTTCGGGCGTTTGCACACCGGGTTCCATGCGGATGGTGTAGGCAATGGCCTTGTGCACCAGCGTGTTCAGGTCCACTAAGAAAATGACGCTGCGGCGCTTGGTGCGGTCAATTTTGTCCAAAAATTCTTGGACCAGCGGGGTCATGGGGTCAGCCTGCAAGTAGGGCATCAGCTCTTGCTTCAGCTCTGCGGCGTAGCTGCCACCTTCAAAAGTGAAGGGAAACTCTTCGGCCTCGGGCTCCAGGAAGAAGTCAAACGGGTTGTAAACCGCCATTTCCACCACCAAATCAACAGTGACCTTGAAGTGGGTGGTTTTCTCGGGAAACACCAGGCGGGCCTGGTAGTTGGCAAACGGGTCTTGCTGCCAGTTCACAAAGTGGGTGTCGGGCTCAATCTTTAGGGAGTACGACAGCACCTTGCTGCGGCAATGTGGTGCGGGGCGCAAGCGAATGACCTGGGGCCCGAGGTTAACGGGGCGGTCGTATTTGTAATGGGTGACGTGGTTGAGCGCTGCGTGAATAGACATAGGCAATCTTTAGAGTACTGGTCAAGGATAAAGCAAAAGGCGCGCCATGGGGCTTGCGGCTATATGCCGGGTTAGCATGAGGCCATGCACAGCCATGGCAACCCCAAACAGCGCAATAGACGGCATGAGACCTGGCGTCTGGCGTTAGCATGGGGGAACGTGGCTCGCTCGGGGCTTGCGGCCAGCGTTGGTTGGGTGGCGGGTACTGCTATACAGCTGCAGCAGTCGGAACTATGGCAGGGCTGGGTTTATGCATGTATTGTGGTCTTGGCCCTTGCTATATGTGCGCAGGCAGCTATAAATTTGGTAGCAAATGGTAGGCGTTTTGCGGTGCTATTGGTGGCCTTTGCAGTGTTGGCATTTGCGATTACTGGTTTGCGCTCAGTCGTGTTCAAGGCCCAAGCGTTGGACCCCGCGCTGGAGGGGCGCGACGTTTGGGTAACCGGCGTGGTAACTGATTTGCCGCAGCGCAACGACGCAGGATTGCGGTTTAGGCTGGGGGTAGAGTCGGCGTTGTTGGACGGGCAGTCTATTGGATTACCACCGCGAATCGATGTGGGCTGGTATGCCGGTGTCTATCCCACCGGCGGCGAGCTGGTAGGCCTGCAACGCCAGCCCGTGGCGGTGCGGGCTGGTGAGCGATGGGCTATGACGCTGCGCGTTAAAGCCCCGCACGGCAGCATTAACCCACACGGCTTTGATTACGAGCTCTTTTTGTGGGAGCAGGGCGTGCAAGCCACCGGCTATGTCCGCGCTGGGACCAAAGACCCCGTGCCCCAGCGATTGGCCCAAACCTGGCAACACCCGGTGGCGCTGGCGCGCCAAACTCTGCGTGAGCGCATTTTTACGCAAGTGGAGCAGCGCCAGTTTGCCGGGCTGATAGCCGCCCTGGTGGTGGGCGACCAAAACGCCATTGACCGTGTGGATTGGGATGTGTTTCGTGCAACCGGTATTGCGCATTTGGTGTCCATATCTGGCCTGCACATCACCATGTTTGCCTGGGGTGCGGCGCTGTTGGTGCGCCGGTTGTGGCGGTGTTCTAGGCGCCTGTGCAACCTGCTGCCTGCCCCCACTGCTGCGCTTTGGGGTGGGGTTGTGTTGGCGTCTGCGTATGCGCTGTTTTCTGGCTGGGGTGTGCCATCGCAGCGCACCTGTTTGATGCTGGCCACTGTGGCTGCGCTGCGCCTGAGTGGCGTGCGCTGGCCATGGCCTTGTGTGTGGGCGTTGGCCTGCGCGGTGGTGGTAGCTGCCAGCCCGTGGGCGCTGTTGCAAGCCGGGTTTTGGTTGAGTTTCGTGGCTGTGGGGGTGCTATTTGCTACTGATTTAGGAGCAAGGTATTCAATATCTACAGGCGCTGAAGACCAAAAATACGATATAAATCGCCAAAAAACACTGGGCGTTCGTGCCTGGGCGAGTGTGTCGGCTCTGCTGCGTGAGCAGTGGGTGGTGACCGTGGCCCTGGCACCGCTTACTTTGCTGCTGTTCGGTCAGGTGTCTCTGGTGGGGCTGGTTGCCAATGCATTGGCCATACCCTGGGTCACGCTAGTGATAACCCCTTTGGCCATGCTGGGTGTGCTGGTGCCCGCGCTGTGGGATGTGGCTGCGCAGGCCGTGGCGTGGATGCTTCTGGTACTACAGTGGCTGGCAGCGTGGCCTGGTGCCACCTGGGCCATGGCCCGGCCACCGCTGTGGGCCGCAGCGGCAGGCTTGTTGGGTGGTGTGCTGTTGGTGGCTCCGTTGCCGCGCAGCCTGCGGGCGTTGGGTGTACCGCTATTACTTACTGTGCTGTTGTGGCGGCTGCCCGCACCTGCGCCGGGCGAGTTCTCGCTGCTGGCGGCAGATGTCGGGCAGGGTAATGCCGTGCTGGTGCGCACCGCACACCACGCGCTGTTATATGACGCCGGACCGCGTTACAGCCTGGAGAGCGACGCCGGGCACCGCGTACTGGTGCCGCTGCTGCAGGCGCTGGACATTCACCTGGATCGTCTGGTGCTAAGCCACCGCGACACCGACCATGTGGGCGGTGCAGTGGCCGTGCTCACCATGCAAAAAAAGGCCGATGTACTCAGCTCGATCAGCTTCGACCACCCGTTGCAGGCGGTACGCCCAACCCAGCGCTGTGAGGCGGGCCAACAGTGGGACTGGGATGGCGTGCGATTCACTGTGCTGCACCCGCGCGCGCAAGATTACGAGAGTACGACTATGCCCAATGCGCTGTCGTGCGTGCTGCGTATCGATAACGGGCACGAGGTGGCGCTGCTGGTCGGTGACATTGAGCGCGCTCAAGAGGCCCGCCTGGTTTCCGACCCGGCCAGTGTCCAGTTGTTGCGTGCCCAGTTACTTTTGGTGCCGCACCACGGCAGTAAAACGTCGAGTAGTGCCGAGTTTTTAGATGCGGTGCGCCCCGAGGTTGCGCTGGTGCAATCGGGCTACCGCAATCGTTTTGGCCACCCGGCACCGCCGGTAATGCAGCGTTATGCTGATAGATCTATTTTGGTGCGTGATTCGCCACATTGCGGTGCCTTTTTATGGGGTTCAGGTAGTGATAATGGGTTTGAATGCGCGCGCACGAAACAAATGCGCTACTGGCATCACCTTGTTCCATAGTGGTGCACGCCGGTGGTGGTCCGAAGTTTGCTTAGTTAGGGATAAGAGAGGTTTTTTTATGCAGAAATTTGACGAGATGTACACCCAGCTGCCCTACGAGTTTTTTACTAAGGGCGAACAGATACGGGACCACTACAAAATCTACGACGAATGGCTGTCCCGCCAGCCTGGTGACATGATGGCCAAGCGCCGAGAAGAAGCTGAGATGATCTTTCGTCGCGTCGGTATCACCTTCGCGGTGTACGGCGAAAAAGACGAAGACGGCTCCGGCACCGAGCGCCTGATTCCGTTCGATTTAATTCCCCGCATCATCCCGGCCCATGAATGGTCCAGTATGGAAAAAGGCTTGGTGCAGCGCGTTACCGCTCTTAACCGCTTCTTGCACGACATTTACCACGACCAAGAAATTTTGAAGGCTGGCCTCATTCCACGCGAGCAGATTGAGAACAACGCCCAGTTTCGCCCTGAGATGGTGGGCGTGGCCGTGCCGCACCAGATTTACTCCAACATCTCCGGCATTGACATCGTGCGCGCGCCGGATGCCAAGGGCAACGGTGAGTACTACGTGCTCGAAGACAACCTGCGTGTGCCCAGCGGCGTGAGCTACATGCTGGAAGACCGCAAGATGATGATGCGCTTGTTCCCTGATCTGTTCAGCGCGCACCGCGTAGCACCTATTGCCCACTACCCGGACCTGTTGCTGGAAACTTTGCGTGCCAGCAGCCCCGCCACCACCGCCGAGCCTACCGTAGTGGTGCTAACCCCCGGTATGTACAACAGCGCCTACTTTGAACATGCATTTTTGGCGCAGCAAATGGGTGTGGAGTTGGTCGAAGGCCAGGACCTGTTCGTCAAAGACAACTTCTGCTACATGCGCACTACCCGCGGCCCGAAACGCGTTGACGTGATTTACCGGCGTGTAGATGACGACTTTTTGGACCCAAGGGTTTTTCGCCCCACGTCCACTCTAGGTTGCGCCGGCCTGATGGACGCCTACCGCGCTGGCAACGTCACCATCAGCAACGCGGTGGGCACCGGTGTGGCGGACGACAAATCCATCTACCCCTATGTGCCCAAGATGATCGAGTTCTATCTGGGTGAAACGCCTATTTTGAACAACGTGCCCACCTACATGTGCCGCAACAAAGACGAGCTGTCGTATGTGCTGGCCAACCTCAAAGACCTGGTGGTCAAAGAGGTGCACGGTGCCGGTGGCTACGGCATGCTGGTGGGCCCTGCGGCTACCAAGGCCGAAATTGAAGATTTCCGCAAAGCGGTAGAAGCCAACCCCAGTGGTTACATTGCGCAACCCACGCTGAGCTTGTCGAGCTGCCCCACCTTTGTAGAGAGCGGAATCGCTCCACGTCACATCGATCTGCGGCCCTACGTGCTAAGCGGCAAGACCGTGCAAATGGTGCCCGGTGGCCTAACCCGTGTGGCCCTGAAAGATGGCTCGCTGGTGGTGAACTCGTCGCAAGGCGGTGGTACCAAGGACACCTGGATTTTGGAAGTTTGATCGGGAGAAAAATATGTTGTCAAGAACCGCCGACCACCTTTTTTGGATGTCCCGCTACACCGAGCGGGCCGAAAACACTGCGCGCATGCTGGACGTGAACTACCAGACCTCGCTGCTCCCGCAGTCTGAGGCCGTAGCCCAGCTGGGCTGGCAAGGCTTGCTGTCTATTAGCGAGCTGCTGACCTCGTACAAAGAACACTATGGTGACATTCAGGCGCGCGATGTGATGGACTTTATGGTCAAGGATGAGGGTAATCCGTCTTCCATCGTCTCCTGCCTGGGCGCTGCCCGAGAGAATGCACGCGCCGTGCGCGGCACATTGACCACCGAAGTGTGGGAAACGCAAAACACCACCTGGCTGGAAGTCAAACGCATGCTCAAAGAAGGCAAATTTGAGCAAGATCCGGCGCAGTTTTTTGAGTGGGTTAAGTTTCGCTCGCACCTTTCGCGCGGCGTGACGGTGGGCACCATGTTGATGGACGAGGCGCTGCACTTTATGCGTCTGGGCACTTTTTTGGAACGGGCCGACAACACGGCGCGCTTGGTGGATGTGAAGTTCCACGCAGTACAAAGCGACTTTTTTGGCACCGCCAGCGAGAAAGACCAAGAGTACGACTTTTACCACTGGAGTGCGATACTGCGCAGTGTGTCGGGCTTTGAGGTGTACCGCAAGGTGTACCGCGATGTCATCAAGCCCGAGCGTGTGGCTGAACTATTGATTCTGCGTTCCGACATGCCGCGAAGCTTGCACGCTAGCCTGAGCGAAGTAGTCAGCAACCTTTCGCTGGTAGCCAGCGACCCAGGTAGCGAGACACTGCGCCGTGCAGGCAAGCTGCGTAGCGAGCTGCAATATGGCCGTATTGATGAGATTTTGGCGACTGGTTTGCACGCTTATCTGACGCAGTTTCTAGACCGTGTCAACGATCTGGGTGCGCACATCAGCCGTGAGTTTTTGGTGGCATCCAACTAAAGATTGGGTTACCCAAGCCTCTATTTGGGCACTTTGTTTGAGTTCGTAGCCATGCTGGCAGCAACCTGCTGGCCTAGTTCAATCACCGCCATGGCGTAGTAGCTGCTCCAGTTGCAAAAGGGTGTTTTAGTATTAAAAATACGGTGTTTCGAACATGCCGCAGCGTGCCAAACACCATCCGTAGTAGCTTCATGACAGTGTTGTGAAATCGTGTTCGACCTAGCCATCAAAAAGGGCAGGGCGCTCCACTGCACGCAGTTCAGGTGTTCGAGTCCCTGTGCCATTCGCCTGCCACTGCTGGTGGTGCATTTGTAGCTAACCTTTCGGTGTGCTACTTGGAATGGGCGGTGAATGGCTTGGGCCGTGGCACAAGCGTAACGATTATTGACGCTGGATCGTGGCTGTTTGACGGTTGAGTGTTGGACCGTTTTCGAGCCTGATTGGCAGCGTGCCTAACGCTGTGCCTTCAGGTTAGCTACAAATTTCAAATTCTGGTTGCTCTGACCGCTCAGCCGAAACTACGCTTGTGGCTATGCAAGATTTGGCAAGGCAGCAAGCAGCAAACGACACCAACTACCTCCTGCCACGACACCGCACGTTGCCCATATTGGCGTCCATCACGCCTATTGCCAACTACCCGTCAAAGCTGCGCATCTTCCTGACCAATGCCAGCAGGTATTGGCAAGTGCGATGTTTCCTCAAGGGAAGGACCTACGCGCAAAGTTTGAAGACAACGAACAAGCAAGCTGCAATCAGTCAGGCCAAGCAGTTCTTCCACATCAAAACCGCAGAGCTGTATGCAGATCGGCTTGAGGTTCGTGATGACAAGAAGGCCAAGTTTGCCGACCTGCTGCCAGGTTGGTCAAACAGAGCAAGCAGTTGGGTCGAGGGCGACCGCCTGATGATCCCAAACAGACCTTGTGATTTTGGGAAACCACGTTAAAACCTTGGTTTCTTAAAGAAAGAACTGGCCTTGTGCCGTGCCCGGCTTTGTGGGTATGACAGGGATAGCTGTGGTAGGCTGGAGCCCAGTGCAATGTTGCTTCGGATTGATTGTGATCAAGAATAAAATTCGATCTAGCAATTAATCAAATCGGTAAAATTTTGGAGTTGTTATGGCAACGTGTTCAAATTGTTCTTCTGAGCTGACGGTTGGAGGGTTGTTCAAGGACTCGAATAAACTTCTCGAGCCAGCTAAGATTGATCGTATCAATTTAGCATATGAGACTAATTTCACTGAGTTATGTGAAAAATGTGGCAGTGAAAAGCTTCAACTATCAGCTGCCAAAATATTAGGTCGTATCGATCCATTACGTGTAAGGTTGGAGCAGTTGACATCTGAATTCCCTATTTTTACTGTTGATGTATTGCCACCGGTCGCAAGATACGTCTTGAAAGGATTGGTGACTTCAAATGTGACAGTAGGCACTGGCGTTGTAAGCGAAGCTAGTCAAGTGGTTACAGATGTATTGGGCTCAACAACCGCAGACACAGGTATGGCACATAAACACAATGTCGGCGAACGCTCTGCGCTATCACTTATAGTGTCTAAAGCGGTGAGCTTGGGGGCAAACGCGATTATTGGTATAGATATTGATTACGGTGCTACAAGACTCAATGCCGCTACAGTTAATATCCAAGGAACTGCAATAAAAATTGAAAATTTGTCTGAAGTTGTAGAAACTAATTTTTCAATTCAGGAAATTGAAGAACTAACTGATGAAATTAGAAATTTAGAAAGTTATATCTCAGTTGAATTGCATAGACCAATCTAAATTTCGCTTTTAGAAAAATTAAATAAGTACCACATAGTGGTGATTGGCAGACGTTTGTGTATGTTGTGACAGCTCTTGACCTCGCTGCCAACCCCCGTCAAACCCAACCTTGCCGCTAAACCCCGTCATCTTGCAGTTCACGCCAGGGGATGATCTGCGTGGCTTTTGAAAATACGGCTTTGATTTCTACCAGCTCAATTGGATCGGTCGGCAATTCAGGTTCGATCACCCGTCGGACCTGAAAGTGCTTTTGCTTGGCCACGGACTTGACGGCGGTTCACTTGCTCAGCAGCAGTTTTTTGGGGTTCAGTGGGTTCATGGGTGAATGCCTTCAGCGACTGGTTTGCACTTTCCGCGCCACTGCCTCCGCCAATTCAATCACTGCCATGGCGTAGTAGCTGCTCCAGTTGTAGCGGGTGATTGCATAGAAGTTGTCGGTTCCGGCCACGTATTGCGGTGGTGCATCACCGTTTTGCAGCTCAATGAGGGCCAGTGGGCCGGGATGCTGTAGCGCGTCGCCGGCAATCACCGCACCCTTGGCCACGAACGCTTCGGGCGTGAATGTTGGGAAGATGTCCGGCGCCATCAGCGTGGGCATGTCCAGGGTGGCCGCGTCAAGCGTCACCGGGTAATGCGTAGGCATGCCCGGTTTCCAGCCAAAAGCTTTGAAATAGTTGCCAACCGAGCCAATCACATCGGCGGCGCTGTTGAACAGGTCTACCCGGCCATCGCCATCAAAGTCGATGGCGTATTTCACCCAGCTCGACGGCATGAACTGCGGCAGCCCCATGGCCCCGGCGTAACTGCCGCGCAGGGCTAGTGGGTTGGTATGGGTACGCGCGGTGAGGGTTAAATACTCTTCAAGCTCTGTGGCAAAAAAAGCTGTACGTTCTTTGGCGCGCGGGTGGGCGCTAGGGAAGTCAAACGCGAGCGTGGTCAGCGCGTCCATCACGCGAAAGTTGCCTGTCTGCTGGCCATAAATGGTTTCCACCCCAATGATGCCGACGATGATTTCGGCGGGCACGCCCAGTTCGGTCTGGGCGCGTTGCAGTGTGTCGCGGTGGGCTTGCCAAAACTTCACGCCTGCGCGGACGCGAATGGGCTCAATGAAGCGGCTGCGGTACACAGCCCAGTTTTTGGGCACACCCACTGGCGGTGGGGTGATGGCCTTGGCAATGAAGGGTATGTAGCGTGATTGTCCAATGGCATTGCGTACCCACGCGGCATCCAGGTTACGGCGCTGGGCGATGTCATCGGCCAGCGCCATCACCTCAGCGCGGGTGGCGTATTGAGGCCCGCCATCGGTAACGATGGCACTGGATTTTTGGGACGCAGACTTTTTTATGCGTTTTGTGCCTGCAGCGCCCGCATCTATTGCGTAAGCAGCTATCAAAAATGTAGCAATTGTGGAAGCGGTAACGGAGACAAAAGTGGTCAAGTGGCAGGCTTTTTCAGTGTATTGCGCTTGGGCCAGGCCAGCTGGCGGTATTGGGCTCGCAGTGTACCCACTGACGTGCTGATAGGCGCATAGCGACAGGCTTCCAGGCGCAGCAGCCAGTCGGCAATTTGGCTATGCGCGGGAGGTAGGGCCGCTGCCAGTTGGCGGGGCGTGGACTGGGCAGGTAAAGCCGCCAGGCCAAGCCCAGCGCGCCTGAGCTGGTGGGTTGCGTCGTGCAGTAGCCTCAGCCATGGGTCGCGCTGGCGGCGCTCCCAAACCGTCCAGACCGCCCCGCACAAGCTCACCACCACGATGATGCTAATGAGTACCTTGCTCAGGTCTTCCCAGCCAGGGGATTCAAAGCCAATATTGCGTAGCAGGTTGAGCTGCTTAGCCTGCGTATAGTTCAGCACCCACTGGGTCCACCGGTTGTTCATTGCTTCCCAGCTTGCGCGCAGGTTGAGGGTGAATTTGGGGCTGACTGCGCCCAGTGCCTGGGCAATGGCGCTTTGTGGGGGCAATAGGCGTTGCACGGTGCCGGTGCGCCCGGGCGACACGGCAGAGGTGGGGTCTACCCGTACCCAGCCAAGGTCAGGCATCCATACTTCAGTCCAGGCATGGGCGTCGCTTTGGCGCACCGTCCAAAAGCCATCTATTTTGTTGGCTTCGCCACCTTGGTAGCCGGTTACCAAGCGGGCTGGAATGTCCAGTGCACGCAGCATGAGCACAAAGCTGGAGGCGATGTGCTCGCAAAAACCTTCTTTGCGGTCAAACCAAAATTCGTCCGAGGTGTGGGTGCCGTACAAGCCGGGGTCTAGCGTGTAGGTGTAGCCACCGGTGCGTAGCCGCTCCAGCAGTGCGGCCACTAAAGTGGCACTGTCGGCGTTGGCATAGCGCGGGTCGCGGCGCATGTCTACGGCCCACTGCAGGGTGCGCGGGTTAAAGCCGGGCGGTAGTTCCAGGTAGTCTTGCAGGCCTACGTTTTGGCGCAGTGGGCCGTGGGTGAAGCGCACATAGCTTTCGGCGCGGTAGCGCACCAGATCGGTAATGGGTCGGTCGGTGGTCCACTGCAGCGCGGGCGTCATAGTTGTGGTGTAGCCGGGCAAGGTGGGCGCGTTGGGGGTGGCGTCCAGCAGCATGACCCACGGGCGGTTATTGGGCTCCAGGGTCACGCGGTAGCGAACAGGCTCGCCCTGCGTACTCAGGTCGGTGGGTGCTTGCAGCTCGGTGGGGAAGCCTGAACGCAGCGGCTTCCATTCCAGCCCGTCGAAGGTGGAGAGCACGGGCCCCCGAAAATACAGGTCGCTTTGGCGCGGTGGCGCGCCTTCAAACTCAACACGCATAGCA
>JBEANP010000051.1:0-12530 GCA_041165385.1 Pseudomonadota bacterium
CCGACCCCGGCAGCATGGCAACGCGTGCCCACAAGGTGGCCGGCGGCTACAAGCTGTCGGGCAGCAAAATGTGGATCAGCAACAGCCCGATAGCTGATGTGTTCGTGGTCTGGGCTAAAGAAGTGTCCGAGTCCGGCCAGGTTGGCCCGATTCGTGGCTTTGTGCTGGAAAAAGGGATGGCCGGTTTGAGCGCCCCGGCCATCCACAGCAAGGTGGGCCTGCGCGCCAGCATCACCGGCGAAATCGTGATGGACGGCGTGTTCTGCCCCGAGGAAAACGCTTTCCCCGAGGTGCAAGGCCTCAAAGGCCCGTTCACTTGCCTGAACAGCGCCCGCTACGGCATTGCCTGGGGCGCTTTAGGTGCTGCAGAAGACTGCTGGACGCGCGCCCGCCAGTACGTGCTGGACCGCAAACAGTTCGGCCGCCCCCTGGCTGCCAACCAGCTCATCCAGAAAAAGCTGGCCGACATGCAAACCGAAATCGCCCTCGGCCTGCAAGGCTGCCTGCGCTTGGGTCGCATGAAGGACGAAGGCACTGCGTCGGTGGAAATCACTTCCATCCTCAAACGCAATTCGTGTGGCAAGTCATTGGACATTGCCCGTCTGGCGCGGGACATGATGGGCGGCAACGGCATCAGCGACGAGTTCGGCGTGGCGCGGCATCTGGTGAATCTGGAGGTGGTGAATACCTACGAGGGCACGCACGACATCCATGCGCTGATACTGGGGCGGGCGATGACAGGCATTGCTGCGTTTGGGGACTGATCGGCCACTACTTGTTGTTGATTTTGGCTGATGGGATTAGGGCTCGGGCTCGCACCTCATCAGTCCCCTTCGGGGCCAGCAAATCGGCGCAATCCCAATCCCTAATCCCATCAGCCAAAATAATTGGTAGCGTTGGTGAATTAACTTCTAAATGGCACCGTCTACCTATGAATGTTGTCTATCGCATCACTTATCCGAACGGGAAAATTTATGTCGGACAGGATCGGACCAACAGCATCAACTACTTTGGAAGTGCTTCGGATGCTCTGATTGCCAAGGATTTCACTGCGGAACAGCGGCAAAGCTTTACTGTGACACGAGACATACTTTGGCAATCTGAAACCGCTTCGCGTGCAGAAGTTTCTCGTGTGGAGATAGAACACATTCTTCGACTTCGCTCCAACGATCCAGCGATTGGGTACAACCAATCGCCTCCTTTTCGACCTGCACGGTGATTGCTGTCCACTTGAATTTTTCGTGTTGCCAGGGTGCAGCATCACGGCATTTGGGGTCAGGCCGGAGGCCGATGTGGCAAAGCGAAGCGCCTCTGAGGCGTCCGGCCTGACCCCAAATGCCGGGTACCAAGCAACTACTTCAAATACCAGGAATTCACAATGACCGAAAAACCAAGCGCCCTGGGCCACCTCAAAGTGCTAGACCTCTCCAGAGTCCTGGCTGGCCCCTGGTGCACCCAGATGCTCGCTGACCTGGGCGCCGATGTGGTCAAGGTCGAGCGCCCCGGCGCAGGGGACGACACGCGCCACTGGGGCCCCCCGTTCCTTAAGGACGCGGACGGTAACGACACCACGCAGGCCACTTATTTCACCGCCTGCAACCGTAACAAACGTTCGGTCACCATCGACATTGCCAAGCCCGAAGGCCAAGCGCTCATCCGGCAGATGGCCGCGCAGGCCGACATCGTGGTGGAAAACTTCAAAGTGGGCGGGCTCAAAGCCTATGGGCTGGACTTTGAAAGTCTCAATGCTCTCAACCCGCGCCTGATTTACTGCTCTATCACCGGCTTTGGGCAAGATGGCCCCTATGCCGAGCGCGCGGGCTACGACCTGATGATTCAGGCCATGAGCGGCATGATGAGCATCACCGGTCACCCCGACGGTGTGCCCGGCGGCGGGCCGCTGCGCGTGGGCGTGGCGCTCACTGACCTGTTCACTGGCTGCTACGCGACCAGCGCCATCCTCGCCGCACTGGAAGTGCGCAACCGCACGGGTGCGGGCCAGCACATTGACATGGCGCTGCTGGACGTGGGCATGGCGATTTTGGCCAACCAAGCGGCGGGCTTTTTAAACACCGGCAACGTACCCACACGCCAAGGCAACAGCCACCCCAGCCTGGCCCCGTACCAAGACTTTCCCACGCTAGACGGTGCCATGCTGCTGGCCATTGGCAACGACGGGCAGTTTGCGCGCTTCAGTGGCGCAGCGGGACACCCCGAATGGTCAGCGAACCCGCTTTTTTCCACCATGGCAGCGCGCAACCAGAACCGCGGCGTACTCATTCCCGTCATGCAGGCTGTAACCCGCACCCGCACAACTGCGGATTGGGTGGCGTTTCTGGAAGACAAGGCTGTGCCCTGTGGCCCCATTAACACCTTGGGTGAGGCCTTTGCTGACCCCCAGGTTCAAGCTCGCAATTTAGTGGTCAATCAGGCCGTAACGCTTGCGGATAAATCGCAAGCAGCTACTAAATCAATAGCAACTGTAGCCAGTCCCTTGCGTCTGGTGGATACACCCCCTGTGCTGCGCAGCCCGCCCCCGGCTTTGGGTGAGCACACCGATGTGGTGTTGACCGAGTTAGGGTTGGACGTTGCTGCCATCGCGCAGCTGCGCCAAGCTGGTGTGATTTAAGGTTACTTTTTTTGCACCCGCGCGCAGCCTCATTCTGATATTCTGAAAGGCTTGCTGCTCTAGGGGCAGCGCTGTAAGCATCTTAGATCTTAGGCCGCATGAAATTTTCAAATAACCCGGTACGTTTGCTCGCAGAAATCCTCGGCATCGTTGCGCTGACAGAGCTGGGCATCATGCTTTTAATGCCGCTTTTTGCAGCAGGCCTGAGTCGATTTGCAGCGGGAGTGCTCGACCTGTCCTTGTTGGTTTTGCTTTCAGGGCCGCTGGTTTACTGGCGGTGCATGATCATTACCCGCAATGCAGCGGCAGCCGCCCGGCCCGCAGGCTACAAGCGGCAAAGCCCAAGCATTCGCCCCGCCATCATCGCCACGGGGCTGGCGCAGGCGCTGGGCTTAACCGTCACCGCGTTGGTGGTGTGGGTGCAGTCTGGTGTTGCCGACCGTGCGGCACATGTGCGGTTTGAGCGCGCGGTAGAGCGGCTGGAAGCCGACGTCAAACGCCGGTTAGAGCTGCCCGTGTATGGGTTGATAGCGTTACGTGGCGTGTATTCGGCAAGTGAAGAGGTCACCCCTAGCGAGTTCACTGAAATGGTCCACACCATGGACATTGAGCGCCAGTTTGTAGGCGTCAAATCCTTTGCCTTTGTGGAGCGGGTAATGCGCGCTGATTTGTCAGCCTACGAGCGCAAGGCGCGCGCGCAAGGGGCGTCAGGGTTCAAGATTACTACAGCCGGCCAGGCGCCAGATTTGTATGTGGTGCGGCACATCGAGCCGCTGATGCCTAACTTTGCGGCTTGGGGCTTTGACGTTGGACAAGAGCCCATACGGCGGGAGATGCTGAACCGCGCGGTTGCAACGGGTGAGGCCTCGCTGTCTGGGGCGCTAACCTTGGTAGCTGCTGAAAAATCGGGCAAGGCCCTGCTTTATGCCATGCCGATTTTCCGCTCAGGCGCAGACCCCCAAACCGCCGAGCAGCGGTCAGTAGCTCTCAAGGGGTTTGTTGCCGCCGCAGTCGTGGTGTCTAGCGTAATGCAAGGTGCTGCCGATTCGGCCTCAGAGCCCATTGCCGTGGAGCTGTTTGATGGAGACACACAAGTGCCTGCCAATCTGCTGTTCGACGTACAAACCAAAGACTTGTCGCCGACCCCCAACTTTCAATCAGTACGGCCTATTTCGGTGGGCGGGCGGTTGCTGAATTTGCGCGCCACAGGTGCGCCAGAGTTTGAGGCCTCGGTAGACCGCTCTGCGGCCGCTGCAACGGGTGTGGGCGGTGCCTTTGCCAGCTTTTTGATGGCATTGGCTGTGTGGGCGTTGGCATCGGGGCGTATGCGCGCGCAAAATCTGGCTCGGCGCATGACCGCCGAGCTTGACACCATGGCCCGTGTGGTGCAAACCACGGACAACGCCGTCATCATTACTGACCGCGATTTGCACATCACCTGGGTCAATGCTGGCTTCACCCGCATGAGTGGCTACACCTTGGAGGAAGCACAGGGCAAACCCCCGGGTGCGTTATTGGGCAGTCGCAAAACCCGCCCCGAAGTTATCAAAATTTTGGCGGATGCCGCAGCCGCTGGCCAACCCTGCCGGGTGGAGCTGGTAAATATCGCCAAAGATGGACATGAATACTGGCTTGATACAGATGTGCAGCCCATGTTCGACCAAAAAGGTGAGCTTGCGGGTTTCATGGAAATTGGGACTGACATTTCCGACCAAAAGAGGGATCAACTGGACCTGGAAATTGCGCAGCGCAACCTCACCGACTTGGCAAACCGCCTGAACCTAGCTGTCGAAGGCGGGAACGATGGTCTGTGGGATTGGATGGACATTACCCTTGATGAGCAATGGTGGTCTCCAAGCTACTACGCCCAGTTGGGGTACTCCCTGGACGAGCTACCTGCCACGGGTGCGAACTTTATGTCGTTGGTGCACCCCGACTTCAGGACAAAAATTGACGAGGCAATGCAACTCGCCCTGCACCACGGCAAGCCCTATGACCAAGAAATGCTGCTTAATACCAAGCACCTGGGCTACCGGTGGTTTCGCTCGCGTGGCAAGGTGTTTCGCGACGGAAAAGGCAATGCAACGCGCGTAGCGGGTTCGTCACAAGACATTCACGACCGCAAGTTGGCCGAAGCCGAAGTTAAGCGCGCCAGTGCGCTTTTGCGTGGGTCTATCGACGCGCTAGAAGAGGCGTTTGCGCTGTTCGACCCCAAAGACAGTTTGGTCATGTGCAACCGACGCTACATTGAAGTACACGCCAATACAGTGTTACCCATTGAACCCGGCGTTACGCTGACACAAATATTGTTTGCTACTGCAGAAAGTCGCATGGTGCCGGAGGCCATTGGCCGAGAAGACGAATGGGTGCAAGAGTGCCTGGCTTTGCACAGCCAGCTGTTTTCGAGCACCCAGCGGGTGCTATCCGACGGCCGCGTCTTGCGTGTTACCAACACGCGCATGGATGATGGCCATAGCGTGGTGTTCGCGGTGGACGTGACGCATTTGGTGCAGGCCACCGAGGCAGCCGAGGCGGCCTCGCGCTCCAAGAGCCAGTTTTTGGCCAATATGAGCCACGAAATTCGCACGCCCATGAATGCGATTCTGGGCATGCTGAAGTTGCTTCAAAACACCGAGCTCACCACCACTCAGCTAGATTACGCCGGCAAAACAGAAGGTGCTGCGCGCTCTCTGCTCGGGTTGCTCAATGACATTTTGGACTTCTCCAAAGTCGAGGCGGGCAAGATGACGCTGGACCCTCGACCCTTCCGTATAGACAAAATGCTGCGCGACTTGTCGGTCATTCTGTCGTCCAACGTAGGCAACAAAACTATTGAAGTGTTGTTCGATGTAGACCCTCAGATGCCACGTTGTGTGGTGGGGGACGATATGCGCCTGCAGCAAGTGCTGATTAACCTCGGTGGTAACGCGATCAAATTCACCAGCGAAGGCGAAGTGGTGCTGGGCTTGCATGTGATCGAGCGCACAGATGACGAAGTGCTGCTGGAGTTTGCCGTGAAAGACAGTGGTATTGGTATTGCACCCGAGAGCCAATCGCATATTTTCAGCGGCTTTTCACAAGCAGAGGCATCCACCACGCGACGGTTTGGTGGCACCGGCCTAGGTCTGGCGATTTCCAGCCGATTGGTGGGTCTGCTGGGTGGCGAGATGAGATTGCAAAGTGCGCCTGGTCAAGGCAGCATTTTTTCGTTTCAATTGCGCATGGCCGTGGCTAAAGAACTAGAAACGAGCCTGCCCTTGGCACCGCCACAAACCATCGCACAGCGCACTTTGATTGTTGACGACAACGATATTGCCCGCGATTTGTTGGTGAACATGGCTAGCACATTGGGCTGGCTGGTCGATGCGGCGGACAGTGGTACCCAAGCGCTGGCGCTGGTGCAGCAGCGCTTGCACCATGGTGAGTCGTATGACGTGGTTTTTGTGGACTGGCAAATGCCAGATATGGACGGCTGGCAAACCAACCAACACTTGCGGGATATGGTGTCTGCCGTGCCCGGCCAACCTATGCCAATGGTGTTCATGGTTACTGCGCATGGCCGCGACATGCTGTCGCAAAAAGCGGCGCAAGAGCAGGCCACCCTGAACGGTTTTTTGGTCAAACCCGTAACTGCGTCGATGCTGCTCGATGCCGTGATGGATGGAAAATCTGCCGCGCTCACGGCCCAAACCGGGCACAACCCCGCTCTGGCTACCAAGCTCGAAAAACCCAAACGCTTGCAGGGCATGCGCATTTTGGTGGTTGAAGACAACAAAATTAACCAGGCTGTAGCGCATGGATTGTTGTCGCAAGAAGGGGCGATCGTCACCTTGGCTGACAACGGCATGTTGGGTGTGGACGCAGTTTTGACCATGCAGCCGGCCTACGACGTCGTGTTGATGGATTTGCAAATGCCGGTCATGGATGGCTTTGAGGCGACACGTGTCATTCGCCAGTCTTTGGGCTTGTCCAAGCTTCCGATCATTGCCATGACCGCCAACGCTATGGCCTCAGACCGCGATGCCTGCATCGTTGCGGGTATGAACGACCACGTGGGCAAACCGTTTGAGCTAGACCACTTGATTGCCACGCTGCACAGGCATACCGGGTTGGCGCAGCCGCAAGCCCAAGCAGTCTTAAAGCCAATGCCTACCGTGGCATTTTTACCCGGTGACTTGGATACTGAGGGCGCGCTGGAACGCGTGGGTGGCAACAGCCAGTTGTATGCAACGGTACTTTCGGCGTTTGCAACCGAGCTGGTCGGTACACCAGACCAACTGCACACCCAACTGGCAGCACACGACAAACCGCACGCAGCCCGAACACTACACACGCTCAAGGGTCTGGCGGCTACCGTCGGCGCTAGGCACTTGTCTCAGGTTGCTGCACAGCTGGAAAAAGCAGTCAAAGATGAATCTACGCCCTACGATGCTGACGCTATGGTGCAGACGGTGCGCCAAGCGATTGATGCGCTGACGCACGCACTGGTGCCAGTGCTTGAAAGATTGCAGGAGGGTGTCCAAACGGCAAACGCCTCCACGACCGACAGCGACGCCATAAACCCCGCGCAACTAAAGCACGATCTGCAAGCCCTGTTGCGACTGCTGGACAGTTCAGATATGGTCGCTATTGAAGTTTTTACCATGGTGGATCAAACTTTTGGACCTTATTTGAGAGGCGCGCTTGACCCCATGCGGGCTGCCATCAATACCTTGAATTTCGCCGCCGCAGTCCTTCATTGCAAGGCGCTTTTGCAAGCCCATCACTAAGCCTATTCCATGACCTTTGCACTACTTCATAAAACACTGGCTCTGTGTTCATTGGCCTGCGCTCTATGGGTGCAACCTGCGAGTGCGCAGACCGGTCACTTGGAGCGCATTGGGGCTAGCAAAGAGTTGCGTGTGTGCATTTGGCCAGACTATTTCGGCATTTCATACCGCAACCCCAAGACCCAGCAGCTCGAGGGAATCGATATTGATCTGGCCCAGGCTTTTGCCAAAGACCTGGGTGCATCGGTCAAGTTTGTGGACAGTTCTTTTGCCCGGTTGGTGGATGACTTGGGCCAGAACAAGTGCGACGTTGCCATGTTTGGCATTGGTATCACACCAGCGCGCCTGGAAAAGCTGCGCTTCACCAAACCCTATTTGGTGAGTGATATTTACGCTATCACCACCAAGAGCAACCGGCGCATCAAAACCTGGGGCGATCTTGACCAAGACGGTGTGGTCATATCGGTTGCCAAAGGCACACTGCACGAAGCCGTGATGCGCGAAAAGCTCAAGCGCGCCACCTTGTCTGTCAGTGCCACAGCACAAGGGCGCGAGCAAGATGTGGAGTCTGGCCGTGCCGACGTGTTCATGACCGATTTTCCGTTCAGTCGGCGCATGCTGGAGCAGACCGATTGGGCTCGTTTGGTGAGCCCGCTTTCTACTTACCACCTCACCTCATACGCCTACGCGGTTGCACCCGGCGATGACAAGTGGCATACAAGGGTGGAGCGGTTTGTCAGTGATGTCAAAAAGGATGGCCGTTTAGCTGGCGCTGCCAAGCGGCACCAGCTAGAGCCTATCGTGGCAAGGGACTGATTGCACATGTCTGCGTTAGACAAAAGTCTGCGACGCAACCGGCTGGTATTTGGTGCCTGCGTTGTGGTGGTATTGGTGGTGGTTGTGGGCTTGGTGGGGTACAACCTGTGGCGTCTGCGCGTCGCAACCATTGAAAGCCAGCTAGATGCAGTAGCCCAAAATGCAGGCGCCTTTGAGGAGCACTTGACGCAAACCCTGAGTGTGATTGACCTCAACTTGGTGAGTCTGGCCGAACAAAGCGCGCAAGATGCGGCACTGCAAGCGCTGTTGCGTAATGCGCGTTATCTGCGTTCTATTTCAGTCGTCGGCAGTGGCGGAAAAATCATCTCAAGCTCAGAGCCGCGCAACGTTGGCCTCGCGTTTAACGGGGCTGGTTTTCTCCCTGCATCTGCATCGGCTTTCCCTGCCCTGCGGGTAGGCCCGCTGATGGGTGGGCGCGATTTGTTCAATGCCAAGGCCATTGCTGTTGGTGAGCAAGCACCGGCACAGTCATTTATAGCAGTGCAGCGCAATGTGCCGCTGGCATCGGGCACCCTAGTCACGTTGGCCGCAGTGATAAACCCCGACTATTTTCTGAACTATTACGATCGCCAAATTGGTGGTTCCGATGTGCAAGTGCAGCTATTGCGTGCGGATGGTGGGCTGTTGTTAAGCACTGCAGAACGCTACCCACCTGGCCAGGTAGCGGATGTGCAGTTACTTGCGTTGCTTGCCAAATCCGAGTCGGGGCGGGTGCAGCAGTTGGGTAGCAGCGAGGCCGTGGACCGCTTGACGGGGTACCGGGCCTCGCGGTTTTTCCCGGTGGTGTTAGCGGTGCATACGGATACGGGTAATGCACTTGCCTTGTGGCATCGTGAGCTGCGCAACACCTTGCTATTTACGGTGGGCGCGTTGGGTTTGGCGTTTGGGGGTGCATTGTTTTTTTTCAGGCGTTTTCAGCGCCTGGCGGCAGAAAGAGCGGTATGGATTCAGGCCCTGGACACTCAGAAATACGCGTTGGACCAGCATGCCATTGTGAGCCGTACCGACGCAGACGGCATCATTACCTATGCCAACGACAAGTTTTGCCGGATCAGCGGCTACAGCCGCGATGAGCTGCTTGGGCAGAACCATCGACTGATCAAATCGGATCACCATTCAGAACAGTTTTTTTCGCAGCTTTGGGACACCATTACCAGTGGCCAGGTCTGGCACGGCGAATTGTGTAACCGGTGTAAAACTGGCGAGTTGTATTGGGTCAATGCCACCATTGTTCCTTTGCGCGGGCCAGACGGTTTTGTAAAAGAGTACATCGGTATTCGCACCGATATTACTGACCGAAAAAAAATCGAGAGTTCCCTCGAAGTCGCCAAGCTTGCGGCAGAGCAGGCGAGCGTCTCCAAGAGTCAGTTCCTGGCCAATATGAGCCACGAAATTCGCACGCCCATGAATGCCATTTTGGGCATGCTGACGTTGCTGCAACGCACGCAACTGACCGATAAACAAAAAGACTTCGCTGAAAAAACTGAAGGCGCTGCCCGCTCACTGTTGGGTTTGCTCAATGGAATTTTGGACTTCTCGAAAATAGAAGCTGGCAAGATGGAGCTCGATATCCGCTCTTTTGAGATTGCACAGTTGCAGAGCGACGTCAACGTCATCTTAAGCAGCAGTGTGGCAACCAAACCGGTCCGCTTGAGCTTTGTGGTGGACCCCGCCGTACCCATGCAGTTGTTGGGTGACGATATGCGGTTGCAGCAAATATTGGTGAACTTGGGCGGCAACGCCATCAAGTTCACAGAGCGAGGAGATGTGAGCGTCCAAGTGCGGATGGTGATGGATAGCGCGGGCGACAAGCGGGTTGAGTTTTCTGTACGTGACAGCGGCATTGGCATTGCACCGCAGTACATGGCGCACATTTTTGATGGCTTTACCCAAGCGGAGTCGTCCATTACCCGGCGTTTTGGTGGCACTGGTTTGGGGCTGGCCATTTGCCAGAAGTTGGTGCGCATGATGGGGGGTGAGTTGCATGTGATCTCCAAATTGGGCGAGGGCAGTTGTTTTTACTTTGCGGTGTCGTTGCCTGAGGTGCACACCCAGCAGCCGCAGGTCGTCGACTCGGACATGCTGGACAAGCCTCAGCGATTGACCGGAATGCGCATCCTGCTTGTAGAGGACAACAAAATTAACCAGTTGGTTGCAAAAGACTTGCTCAGCCAAGAGGGCGCAGAAATTACCGTCGCCGAAAACGGCGCGCTCGGTGTACAGGCGGTGGCCAATGCAACACAGGCTTTTGATGCTGTGCTGATGGATCTGCAAATGCCTGTCATGGATGGATTGCAGGCCACCCGATCGATCCGCCAAGACCTGGGCGTAGCGAACCTCCCCATCATTGCCATGACCGCCAACGTAATGCAGGCTGACCGCGATGCGTGCTTTGCGGTGGGCATGAATGAGCATATCGGCAAGCCCTTTGAACTGGATCATCTTGTCGGGGTGCTTCAGCGGTTTGCAGGGCAGGGCGCTCCTGCTCCCGCTCCCGCTCCCGCAACAACGGTAGTTGCACCAGCCGTGACGCAGCTGCAGTTCGAACCCGGAGATCTGGACGAAGGCGGTGCTTTGGCTCGTGTTGGCGGCAACGAAGAACTTTACGCAACGGTGTTACAAGCCTTTGAAGCCGAAATGCTGAGCGCCCTAGAGCAATTGCGTACGCACTTGCATGCAGATGCGTCAGACCTTGCAAAACGTGCAATGCACACCCTCAAAGGGCTGGCGGCTACAGTAGGGGCGCGGCACTTGTCCTTGGTAGCCCTTCAGCTTGAGCAGGCCCTAAAAGCTGGCGTGGCACCAGGCGCCCACGCAGGCCTGGTCGTGCAGCTGCAGCTCGCTATTGATGCGTTGTCAGCCAAGCTCAAGCCGTTGCTGGTGCGCTACGAAAGCGCGTCGGCCAATACGGCAACTTTTAGTGCACTTGAGCCCATTGACAAAGCGCAGTTACAAACCGACTTGCAAGCGTTGTGCCAGCTCCTGGACGGCTCAAACATGCTGGCAGTGAATGCCCATACCAAAATTCAAAAAAGCCATGGCACACAGCTGGGTGCTGACACCGAGCTCTTGCGCCAAGCCATGGGGCGGTTTGACTTTGTTTCAGCGCGCACTGCGTGTGACGCCCTGCTTGCCAAGTACTGCGGCTAAGCCTGTCTTAGGACAAGTCGTTGGCCTGTTTGGCAAACGACATCAAGGCATTGCTGGGCAGGGGTTTTGCAAACAGATAGCCTTGCCCGTAATCGCAGCCCGCTGCTTTGAGCAGATCGAACTGGTTGCTGGTTTCTATGCCTTCAGCGATTACCTTCATGCCCAGCTCATGCGCCATATGAATAATGGCATTGCACAGCGACAGATTTTTTGATCCGGCAGTGAGGTCGCGCACAAAGGATTGGTCAATTTTGATGAAATCAAAGTCGTAGCGCTGCAGGTATGACAGGGCAGAGTAGCCCGTACCGAAGTCATCCAGCGAAACCTGCAGCCCCATGGCGCACATATCAGCCAGTTGCCGCTGCACCTGCGCGCTGCTCTCCAGTAGCAGGCTTTCTGTTATTTCTACCACCACGGCGTCACCTTGCAAGCCCAATGTGTCTAGGTGGTTCAGCCACGCTTGCGGTGAGCCCTCCAGATTCTGAAATTGAGCCGGTGACTTGTTGATGGACACCTGCATGGCAATGCCGGTTTGCTTGCGCCACTCCAGTACGGTACGCGCGGCTTCTTTAAAAACCCACTCACCGATTTCAAGAATCAGCCCACTGGACTCAGCTACGGGAATGAACTCCCCAGGAGAAACAAGCCCCAGCTGCGGATGCTGCCAGCGCAGCAGCGCCTCGGCTTTGTTCACCCGACCGCTGGCTAATTCAACGATGGGCTGGTAGAGCAAAAACAGCTGCTGCAGGGGCAACGCCTGACGCAAATCATTGGCCAGCCGCAGGCGGTGCTGCGACTGAATTTCAAGATCCCGCGTAAAAAAGCTGTAGCGGTTTCTGCCGCGAGACTTGCTCAGGTACATGGCTTGGTCGGCGTGTTTGAATAAGACGTCGATATCGCTGCCATCTTCGGGTGACAAAGTAATGCCAACACTGGCCGTAACGTACGCGATTTCTGTACCCAGCAAAAAGGGCTGTGCAAGCGACTGAATGATGCGTTGGGATAAATGCGCTGCAGGCTCGCTACCGGTAATCTCAGTGACAACGACCGCAAACTCGTCGCCACCCAGGCGCGCCACCGTATCGGTTGATCGCAGGCAGGCGGTGATACGCTGCGCAGCTTCTACCAACAGCATGTCACCCATA
>JBEANP010000052.1:0-12409 GCA_041165385.1 Pseudomonadota bacterium
TAAAGCACCCAACCCACCATCGCACAACCCCAGCCCCGATAATCGGCGCATGACTTCTTTCTCCTCTCTCTCCCTCTCGCCCGCCATGCTGGCCAACCTCACCCAGTTGGGCTACGAGGCCATGACTCCCATTCAGCAAGCCAGCCTGCCCGTAGCACTGGCGGGCAAGGACCTAATTGCCCAGGCCAAAACCGGCAGCGGCAAAACAGCAGCGTTTGCGTTGGCCCTGCTGACCAAGCTCAACCCTCGCTGGTTTTCGGTGCAGTCCCTCGTGCTGTGCCCTACGCGCGAGTTGGCCGACCAGGTCACGGTAGAAATTCGCCGCCTGGCCCGTGCTGCGGACAACATCAAGGTAGTGACCGTGTGTGGCGGTGTGCCACTGCGCGGCCAGCGCGCGTCACTGGAAAACGGCGCGCACATTGTGGTGGGCACACCAGGCCGGGTGATGGACCTGCTGGAGCGTGGCTACCTGTCGCTCGAGGGCCTGAACACCCTGGTGCTAGACGAGGCCGACCGCATGCTGGACATGGGCTTTTTTGCCGACATAGCCACCGTGGTGAAGCAAGCCCCCAAAGAGCGCCAAACTCTGCTTTTCTCGGCCACCTACCCCGAAGGTATTGAAAAACTGGCGCGCCAGTTCATGCGCGACCCACAGCAAATCAAGATCGCTGCACCGGTTGCAGAAAACACCATCGAACAACGCTTCTACGAGGTAGACCGCGCCAATCGGCTGGACACCGTGGGCATGCTGCTCAACCACTTTCGCCCAGTCAGCACGATTGCGTTTTGCAACACGCGGGCGCAATGCAATGATCTGGTGGTGCTTTTGCAAGCCCAGGGCTTTAGCGCGCAGGTGCTGCATGGCGACCTGGAGCAGCGCGAGCGCGACCAGGTGCTGGCGCAGTTTGCCAACCGCAGCTGCTCGGTGCTGGTGGCTACCGACGTGGCATCACGCGGGCTGGACATCTCCCAGCTGGAAGCGGTAATTAACGTGGACATCACCCCCGACCCCGAAGTGCACGTGCACCGCATTGGCCGCACGGGGCGCGCGGGCGAATCGGGCTTGGCGCTCAGCCTGGCCAGCATGAACGAGATGGGCGCGGTGGGGAAAATTGAGCAATACCAAAACGCACCGTCGGTCTGGTTCAAACGCGATGAGCTGCTGCCCACAGGCAAAGGGCGACTGCTACCGCCGATGGTCACGCTGCAACTGCTAGGTGGCCGCAAAGAAAAAATCCGCCCCGGCGACGTGCTGGGCGCACTCACCAGCACCGAAGGCGGCGAGGCCTACACCCGCGAGCAGATTGGCAAGATTCAGGTCACCGAATTTTGCACATTTGTGGCCGTGGCACGTAACGTGGCCGAGGCCGCATGCGACAAGCTCAACTTCGGTAAGGTCAAAGGCAAAAGCGTCAAAGTGCGCATGCTTTAAAAGCACGGGGGAGCGCGTCGATAATGCGCCGATGCGACCTCTTTACCGTGAATTCACCACCCAAGCGCAGATTGATGCGCAGTACAACCCCTCGTTGGCCCTGCCACCTGGCAGCGCACCGGCACAGCACTACGCAGCGCAAGCGCTGAAAGCGCGCAGCAACCTGCGCTGCACGCTGGATGTGCCCTACGGCCCCACGCTGGACGAGACACTGGACATCTTCCCGGCCGACGTGCCCAACGCCCCGGTGTTTGTGTTTCTCCACGGCGGCTACTGGCGGGCTTTTTCTTCCAAAGATTTCAGCGGCGTAGCACTGGGCTTGCAGCCCTTGGGCATTACCACCGTGGTGGTGAACTACGCACTCTGCCCCGGTGTATCCATCGACGAGATCACCCGCCAAGTACGCGCCGCCACCGCATGGACGCTGCGCAACATCTGCCAGTACGGCGGCGACCCCACCCGTGTGGGCGTGGGCGGTCACTCTGCTGGTGGGCATCTCACCGGCATGTGCCTGCAAACCCCTTGGGAGCAGGACTATGGCTTGGCACAAGATCCGTTCAAATGCGCGCTGCTGTTCAGCGGCCTGTACGACATTGCGCCGCTTCGCTACAGCTACCTGCAACCGCAGATTCAACTGGACGACGGCATCGTCCGGCGCAACTCACCGGTCTTCATGGCGCGGGATTGCCGCACACCTGCCTGGATTACCTGGGGTGGTAACGAATCGACGGAATTTGCGCGGCAAGCGGAGATTTTTGATGCTGCGTGGCGAGCCCATGGCAATACCGCTGAGCTGCGACCCATTGCAGGCGCAGACCACTTCACCGTGATTCACGGGCTGGAGAGCCCTGACAGCGAAGTGGCCCAATGGCTGGCACTTCGGCTTGCAGCAAAGTAGCTATTAAAAACATAGCTGATAACCCAATATTGACGGGCGGTAGCGCCCTATTTAATGCAAAATTTGGCGTCCAGATTACATATTGCGCCGGTACTGCCCACCCACTTCAAATAGCGCGTTGGTAATCTGGCCTAGCGAGCACACGCGCACCGCGTCCATCAGCACCTCGAACACGTTTTTGTTTTCTATTACCGCCTGCTGCAAGGTCTTCAACATCGCCGGGGCTGCTTCTGCGTGGCGGGCGTGAAAGTCGGCCAAACGCTTGAGCTGGCTTTGCTTTTCGTCATCGGTGCTGCGGGCCAGCTCTAGCTTGTCCATGACCTGGTCGCCATGCGGGTTGCGGAAGGTGTTGACGCCGATGATGGGCAGCTCGCCCGTGTGCTTGAGCATCTCATACGTCATGCTTTCGTCCTGGATCTTGCCGCGCTGGTAGCCGGTTTCCATCGCGCCCAGCACGCCACCGCGGTCGGCAATGGCTTCAAATTCTTTGAGCACCGCTTCTTCCACCAACTCGGTAAGTTCTTCAATGATGAAGGCGCCCTGGTTGGGGTTTTCGTTTTTGGCCAAGCCCCACTCGCGGTTGATGATGAGCTGGATCGCCATGGCACGGCGCACGCTGTCTTCGGTGGGTGTGGTGATGGCTTCGTCAAACGCGTTGGTGTGCAGGCTGTTGCAATTGTCGTAAATGGCAATCAGCGCCTGCAGCGTGGTGCGGATGTCGTTGAACTGAATCTCTTGCGCATGCAAGCTGCGGCCACTGGTCTGGATGTGGTATTTCAGCTTTTGGCTGCGTTCGTTGGCACCGTATTTCTCCTTCATCGCCACCGCCCAGATGCGGCGCGCCACCCGGCCCATCACGGTGTACTCGGGGTCCATGCCGTTGCTGAAGAAGAACGACAGGTTGGGCGCAAAGTCGTCAATGTGCATGCCGCGCGCCAAGTAGGCTTCGACGAACGTAAAGCCGTTGCTGAGGGTGAACGCCAGCTGGCTGATGGGGTTGGCTCCGGCTTCGGCAATGTGGTAGCCGCTGATACTCACACTGTAGAAGTTGCGCACGTCGTGGTGCACAAAATACTGGGCAATGTCGCCCATCACCTTGAGGCTGAACTCGGTAGAGAAGATGCAGGTGTTCTGGCCCTGGTCTTCTTTCAAGATGTCGGCCTGCACCGTGCCGCGCACGTTGGCCAGCACCCATTCCTTGATTTTTTCAGTCTCGGTGGCAGTGGGTTCGCGGCCGTTGTCGGTGGTGAATTTCTCAATGTTTTGGTCAATGGCAGTGTTCATGAACATGGCCAGAATGCTAGGCGCGGGGCCGTTGATGGTCATGCTGACCGACGTGGCCGGGTTGCACAAGTCAAAGCCGCCGTACAGCACCTTCAGGTCGTCAATGGTGGCAATGCTCACGCCGCTGTTGCCCACCTTGCCGTAAATGTCGGGGCGCGGGTCGGGGTCGTTGCCGTACAGCGTGACCGAGTCAAACGCAGTGCTCAGGCGCTTGGCCGCCATGCCGCTACTCAGAAGCTTGAAACGGGTGTTGGTGCGGAAGGCATCGCCTTCGCCCGCGAACATGCGGGTGGGGTCTTCGCCCTCGCGCTTGAAGGCAAAGGTGCCTGCGGTGTACGGGTAGCTGCCGGGCACGTTGTCCAGCATCAGCCACTTGAGGATTTCGCCATGGTCTTCGTACTGCGGCAAGGCCACTTTACGGATGGTGGTACCACTGAGCGACTTGGTGGTGAGTGCGGTGCGGATTTCCTTGTCGCGGATTTTCACTACGTATTCGTCCCCAGCGTAGGCCTTTTGCATCTCGGGCCACTGCGCCAGCAGCTTGCGGGCTGCGCCGTCTTGGCGCTCTTCGCGCTGCTCGGCCAGGTCGATAGCGGCCTCAGAAGCGCGGGCTTTGCCGGGTTTGCCCACTTGCAACATGGCTGCAGCGGCGCGCAACTGTTGAATCTCGCGGGCCAGCGATGCTTGTGCACGGGTTTTGGTTTTGTAGCCGCGCACGGTGTCGCTGATTTCGGCCAAGTAGCGCGTGCGCGCTGCGGGCACCACCGGCATTTGGTTGCTGCTGTGGCGCACATTCACGCGGGGTAACAGACCTTGGGCTTGCACTTTCATTCCCAGGGCAGTCAGGCGCTCCAGTAGCGCTTGGTACAGCGCGGTCACGCCATCGTCATTAAAGCGGGCAGCCATGGTTCCAAAAACGGGCATTTGCTCTGTGGGCGTGGTCCAGGCTTCTTTGTTGCGCTGCACTTGCTTGGCCACATCGCGCAGCGCGTCGGCAGCACCCTTGCGGTCAAACTTGTTGATAGCCACAAACTCGGCAAAGTCCAGCATGTCGATTTTTTCCAGCTGGCTGGCTGCGCCAAACTCCGGTGTCATGACATACAGCGGCACATCCACATGCGGCACGATGGCCGCGTCACCCTGACCAATGCCGGAGGTCTCGACCACGATCAAATCAAACCCAGCCACCTTGCAACCGGCAATCACGTCCGGCAGCGCAGCGCTAATTTCGGACCCGAAATCGCGCGTGGCTAACGACCGCATGAACACGCGCTGACCTTGCTGCCACGGCGAAATCGCATTCATACGGATACGGTCGCCCAAGAGTGCGCCACCGCTCTTACGGCGACTGGGGTCAATGGAGATAACCGCGATGCGCAGACTGTCGTTCTGGTCCAAGCGCAAACGGCGAATCAACTCGTCGGTCAGGCTGGATTTACCGGCACCACCGGTTCCAGTGATGCCGACAACCGCTATCTTTTTAGTAGCTGCTTGCGCACGCAGGGATTGGACTAGCGCCTCATTTACCTTAGAAGCCTCGATAGCAGTGAGCAACTGGGCCAGCGCACGCCAGCTGGCCTCGGTGTGACCCTGAATGGCTTCGAGATTGGATGGAGCCAGCGTGGTTATGTCTTGGTCGCAGCGCATCACCATCTCACCGATCATGCCTTGCAAGCCCATGCGTTGACCGTCTTCAGGGCTAAAAATGCGCGCCACGCCATAGGCGTGCAGTTCGCGAATCTCAGGCGGCACGATCACGCCACCGCCGCCGCCAAACACCTGAATGTGCGCCCCACCTCGGCTCTTGAGCAAGTCCACCATGTACTTGAAATACTCCACATGCCCGCCCTGGTAGGAGCTGATGGCAATACCCTGCACGTCTTCTTGCAAGGCGGCAGTCACCACCTCGTCCACGCTGCGGTTGTGGCCCAAGTGAATTACCTCGGCACCCATGCCCTGCAAGATGCGGCGCATGATATTGATGGCTGCGTCGTGCCCGTCAAACAGGCTGGCAGCGGTGACAAACCTTACCTTGTGGGTGGGGCGGTAGTTGGCTAGGGCTTTGAATTCAGCGGACAAGTCGGTCATTTGGAATGGTCTCCGGGAGTCAAGAAGCGATCAGAAAGCAGGTGCCTGACTTGACGTTTACGTAAACGTCAATCTTATCTATTTTTCAACCAAAAAACACGGGGCGCCTCAGCGCCCCGTTGTTAAGTACCTAGCACGCGCGTGCTTTGGGACAACTTTTATTTGTAAAGCATCTCCGGCAGCCACAAACCAATGGCCGGGAACTGGTACAGCAAGAAAATCGCAAATACCTGAATAGCCATAAATGGCAACATTCCAGCAAAAATCTGGTTCAGCGTCACATGCGGAGGGCTCACGCCTTTCAGATAAAACGCCGCCATCGCCACCGGGGGGCTCAGGAATGCAGTCTGCAGATTCAGTGCCACCAGCAGGCCAAAGAACAACGGGTCAATACCAAAGTGAGGCAACAGCGGAATGAAGATCGGCATGAAAATCACAATGATCTCGGTCCACTCCAGCGGCCAGCCCAACAAGAAAATCACCACCTGCGCCAGAATCATGAACTCAACGGGCGTCAAGTTCATCGACAGCACCCAAGTGTTGATAATTTCTTGCCCACCCAGCAGCGCAAACGCAGCAGAGAAGATGCTCGACCCCACAAACAACCAGCACACCATGGCGCTGGTCTTGGCCGTGAGATAAACCGACTCGCGCATCACCTGCATGTTCAAACGGCGATATGCAGCAGCCAGCAAGATGCCACCGAGCGAGCCCATGGCCGCCGCTTCGGTGGGTGTGGCCAGTCCAAACACAATGGTTCCCAACACCGCCAGAATCATCATTGCGAGGGGGAAAAATGACCCCAGCAGCATCTTGAAAATTTCCAGGCGGGCGAAGCTAAAGTAGGCGTAAAACAAGGCGAGTGCCACAACACAACTGGCCAGGCCAATCCAGAATGTCATAGGTGCGGGCTGGCGCTCTTGGACTGCAGCCTCTGCCGCAGCCAGTGCTGGAACTGCTGCGGGCTTGACTTCCTCCACTGCAACTTTGGCCGCTACAGGCTCAGATGCACCGGCTTCAGCGGGTGGCGGCTTCAAACCGCCTGCATCCTCAGGTTCTGCCAAACCGCTCACGCCAGGCGCCTCGGCTTCGGCAGTGTCAGAGATGCCGCCACCCATGGCCACCACACCCTCAACCGTTTCAGGAGGGAGCGGCGCAGTAACCTTCAGAAAGATCGCACCCATGATGAGCGCTACCGCCAGCGCGGGTAGAACGGCAATCACCAGATGATTGACCAGTTCGCGCATCGGAACAGCCGCATTGCGCTTGCCTTTGATGGCACCAATCAGCCCAGGCAACACCTTGTTGCTGACACTGGTCGATACAATTTCAGCGAATGGCGGCAACGGCACGCGACGGTCCTCTGCAGACATGGGCGGCGCGAGATGTGGCTTCCATTTGGCAATCACAATCACATACAACACGTACAGCGTGGCGAGCATGATGCCGGGGAAAAATGCTCCCGCATACAGCTTGACCACCGAGACGCCGGCAGTGGCACCGTAAACGATCAACATCACCGATGGAGGAATCAAAATCCCCAAACAGCCACCTGCCGTGATAGCACCCGCCGACAATTGCACGCTGTAACCAGCGCGCAGCATGGCGGGCAAAGCCAGCAAACCCATCAACGTCACGACCGCACCCACGATACCAGTTGCGGTTGCAAAGATTGCACAAGTCACGATGGTGGCTACAGCCAGCGATCCAGGTATGCGGGCCATGGCCAAGTGCAGGCTTTTAAACAGCTTTTCGATCAGGTTGGCACGCTCGATCAGATAGCCCATAAAAACGAACAACGGAATGGAGATCAGCACATCGTTGGACATGACCGAATACGTGCGCTGCACCATCAAATCCAGCGTTTGCTGGACTGCCAGCCCCGGGTTTTGACTTCGATAGGCAATCCACGCAAACACCATTCCCATACCCATCAAGGTAAAGGCAGTTGGAAATCCCAACATGATTGCTACCACCACTAAGGCCAGCATCAGCAGGCCCAAATGCCCATTAGTCATTTGATCGGGGGAAGGCAACAATACAAAGGCCGCAATCACAACCATGGCCATGATGGACAGGCCAAACCAGACTTCTTTTTTCATGGACGGCTTCCCTTGGGCTGAACGACGAATGCGTCGAGTTTTGCAATGTCTTCGTCTTTCACGTGGACCATTTCTTTGAGTTTTGCAACGTCAACCTCCTCCACGTCGTCACCGCGTTTGGGCCATTCACCCTGTTGCAGACACACGATGCAGCGCACGATCTCTACCAAGCCCTGAGCCAGCAAGATGGCACCAGCAATCGGAATAATCGTCTTGAAAGGGTAGACGGGCGGTCCGTTCGCCGTGATATTGGAGTGCTCGTTGATCGCCCACGAATCGGCTGCGAAACCGTAACCCGCCCATGCCAAAGCAAACACACCTGGAATGAAAAACAGAATGTAGAGTGCCAAATCCAAGCCCGCTTGTAGACGGGGTGGAAAGAATCCATAGAGAACGTCCCCGCGTACATGGCCGTTTTTGGACAAAGTGTATGCACCTGCCGTCATGAACAAGGTACCGTACATCATGCTCATCACGTCAAATGCCCACGGGTGGGGGTTGTCGAGCGCGTAGCGCGAAAACACCTCCCAAGAAATCAGCAAGGTGAGCACCAATATCAGCCAAGAAAATGCTTGGCCGACTATGGTGCTGAGCTTGTCCACTGCCAGCAATACTTTTTGCATATTCGAACCGCCTAAATAATTCAGCCACCCAAGGCATGCCTGGGTGGCTGACAAGTCAACAAACCCAAAAATTACGCTTTCTTGGCACCAAAGAAGTGGTTCACCGCCATACGGCGATTCACGTAAGTATCTTGGTCCCACTTCACAGCGCGCTCAGCAAACGCACGTTGCGATGCCACGATTTCCTTGAACAAGGGGTTTTCGGCAGACTTTTTCTCCACGATTTCAGTCCACAGCTTGAGCTGGTCTTGCAATACGGAATCGGGTGTCTTGTAGAACTTGACCTTGTCCTTGGTCTGCAATTCCACGTAGTCTTTGGAGTAGCGGTCAATCGCCTTCCAGGACATGTCTGCAGAAGCCGCTTCTGTGGCGCCTGCAATGATGGCTTTCATCTTCGCGGGCAGCGCGTCGTACTTGGTCTTGTTGAACATGATCTCGAATGTCTCGGCGCTCTGGTGGTAGCTTTGAAGCATGCACACCTTGGAGACATCGGGGAAGCCCAGCAAGCGGTCAGAAGATGCGTTGTTAAATTCAGCGCCATCCAACAAGCCACGGTCCATGGCGGGAACAATCTCACCGCCTGGCAGCGCGTTCACAGCAGCACCCATGGCTGTAAACAAGTCAATAGCCAAGCCGTTGGTACGGAATTTCAAGCCTTTGAAGTCCGCCGATTTGGTGATGGGCTTCTTGAACCAACCCAGTGGCTGCGTTGCCATGGGGCCGTACAAGAAGGACTGCACGTTGCCACCAATGGAGGCGTACAACTTGGCCAATAACTCAGCGCCGCCGCCGTATTTGTGCCAGGCCAAAATCATGTTGGCGTCCATACCGAACGCTGGGCCGGAATTCCACAAGGCCAGTGCATTTTGCTTACCGTAGTGGTAACCCAAAACGCCGTGTCCGCCGTCCAGGGTTCCTTTGGACACGGCTTCGAGCAAACCAAATGCCGGAACCACCGAGCCCGCTGGCAGCACTTCAATTTTTAGGTCGCCACCGGTCATGTCGTTGACCTTTTTGGCGTAATCCAACGCGTACTCATGGAAGATGTCTTTGGCAGGCCAAGTGCTCTGCCAGCGCATGTTGATCGGACCAGTTTGCGCTGTGGCAATCATGGGCGCGGACATGGCGCCCGCAGCAACTGCAGCACCTTTGAGCAGATTGCGGCGACGAGGGGTTTTGCTTTCAGTCATGCGTTATCTCCGATTGTTATGGGTCAAATGACTCACGCATCGTAGGAGATTCAGTGTAAGGAATCACGAGGGTTTCCACCAACTTACCTGCGTCAATTACCGGCGTTTCAGTTAAAACTGTTTTCGGTGCAGCGCCACACACAAACAATATCCATTAGAGTCCTGCACCAGCAACTTCACATCTCCGCCATGCAACCTATCCAACTGTTTGATCCGGCTTCCAGTACCTACACCTATGTGCTTTTTGACGAGGCGAGCCGTCAGGCGCTCATCATCGATCCGGTGGACGACCAATTGGAGCGCGACTTGGCCGTGCTGCGCCAATACGGGCTCACGCTGTTGTGGGCCGTAGAGACCCACGCCCACGCCGACCACATCACCAGCGCGGGCCAACTGGCCGAGCACGCGGGCGCCAAAACTGCAGCGCCACAGGGCTGCGGCATCCTGACGGCTGCCGTGCAACTGGCAAACGGCGACACGCTTGCGTTTGGCGCGGAGCACATCACCGCGCTGCACACGCCTGGCCATACGGCTGGCAGCATGAGCTTTGTCTGGCGCAACCATGTGTTTACCGGCGACACGCTGCTGATTAACGGCTGTGGGCGCACCGACTTTCAAAGCGGCAGCGCACAGGACCTGTTCCACAGCCTGACCGAAGTGCTGTTCAGGCTGCCCGACGCAACCACCGTATGGCCCGGTCACGACTACCAAGGGCGCACCCACTCCAGCATTGCTACCGAAAAATGGGGCAATGCACGGGTCGCTGGCAAAACCCTGGCCGAATTCAGCGCCGTTATGCAAGCCTTGCACCTGCCGCCGCCCAAACGCATTGATGAGGCGGTGCCCGCCAACCTGACCTCTGGCGTGCGCCACGACGCAGGCGGCGTGGGCCCACTCACCCAACGCGAAGCCGCAGGCTACGCAGGCGATGTGTCGGCCGCGCTGGCTTTTGCGTGGTGGCAGGCAGGTGACGCCGTGCTGGTGGACGTGCGCACTGATGCTGAGCGCGAGTGGGTGGGCTTTGTGCCCGGCGCAGTGGGTGTGGCATGGAAACAATGGCCGGGCATGGCCATGAACGCGGAGTTTGATGCCGCACTGCAAGCCGCTGTGCCCGCAGGCAAAAAGGTAGTGCTGCTGTGCCGCAGCGGCGTGCGCTCCATAGCCGCCGCCAAACGCGCCACCGAACTGGGCCTGCAGGCCTACAACATTCTGGAAGGGTTTGAGGGTGACCCCGACGCGCATGCCCACCGGGGCAACAAAGGCGGCTGGCGTATGCGTGGCCTGCCTTGGCGTCAAGGGTAGGACGCAGCATGACCTTTCTCGCACTGGACATTGGCAACACGCGCCTGAAGTGGGCGCAATACGACTCCCCCCACCCCAACGCCACTCTGTTGCATCACGGCGCTGAGTTTCTGGAAAACATTGACCGCCTGGCCGATGGCCCGTGGGCCACCATGCAAGCGCCTGCCCACGTACTGGGCTGCGTGGTGGCGGGCGATGCCGTCAAGCGCCGCGTACAGGAGCAAATGGATTTATGGGACGTAACGCCGCAGTGGGTGGTCTCCAGCGAATCCGAGGCAGGTTTAACCAACGGCTACGACCACCCCACGCGCTTGGGTGCAGACCGCTGGGTGGCGATGATTGGCGCTTACCACCGCATGCTGGCCCAGGGCTCGCCTCGGCCCATGGTGGTGGTGATGGTGGGCACTGCCGTCACGGTGGAGGCGGTAGATGCCACGGGCCGCTTTTTGGGCGGCCTGATCTTGCCAGGCCACGGCATCATGCTGCGCGCACTAGAGTCCGGCACCGCCGGGCTGCATGTGCCCACCGGAGAGGTGACCGAGTTCCCCACCAACACCAGCGATGCACTCACCAGCGGCGGCACCTACGCCATTGCCGGAGCAGTGGAGTGCATGGTGCAACATGTGCGCAAGCATTGCGGGGCTGAGCCCCAATGCACCATGACCGGCGGCGCGGGCTGGAAAATGTCGCCCAGCATGACCCGCCCGTTTGAGTTGGTAGACAACCTGATATTTGACGGCCTACTACAGATGGCTAGCCGCAGATTTAATGCAAAATAGACTGCTAGCGCCCGTCAGCTATGCTTTAGTAGCTATAAAAACAATAGCAATTTTCACGAAACCTGAGGCAGTTACACCTGCGGTGCCAGCCACTCTTCGGCCAGCCGCACCCAGTAGGTGGCGCCCAGCGGAATCAAGTCGTCATTAAAGTCGTAGCTGGGGTTGTGCAGCATGCAGGGGCCGCCGCCGTGGCCCATTTCCCGGTGTGCGCCGTCACCATTGGCAATGAAGGCATAGCAGCCGGGCTTGGCCATCAGCATGAACGAGAAGTCTTCCGCGCCCATGGTGGGCTCCTGTGGGCCCACATTGGTCTCACCCACGATGCTGGCCATCACGCGGCTGGCAAACTCGGCTTCCTTGGCGGAGTTGATGGTGGGCGGGTAGTTCCGCTTGAATGCGAACTCACAGGTGGTGCCGAATGCCGCTGCGGTGTGCTGCGCCACCTCGCGCATGCGCTGCTCGATCATGTCCAGCAGCTCCACCGTGAAGGTGCGCACTGTGCCCTGCAGCTCACAGCTGTCGGGAATGACGTTGGTGGCCTCGCCCGCATGGATCATGGTGACCGAGATCACGCCCGAGTCAATTGGCTTGGTGTTGCGGCTGATGATGGTCTGAAACGCCTGCACCATCTGGCAGGCCACCGGCACCGGGTCGATAGCGTTGTGCGGCATGGCCGCGTGGCCGCCCTTGCCGCGGATGGTGATGCGAAAC
>JBEANP010000053.1:0-12120 GCA_041165385.1 Pseudomonadota bacterium
TGGAGGCCATTGGCCTGGTGAAGTTCGACTTCTTGGGCCTGGCCACGCTGACCATTTTGGAGATAGCGCGCGAATTCATCATGAAGCGCCATGCGGGCCAAGAGGGCTTTGCCTATGAAAACCTGCCGCTGGATGATGCCAAGGTTTACAAGCTGTTCTCGGACGGGAATACCGAGGCGGTGTTTCAGTTCGAGAGTACTGGCATGCAGCGCATGCTGAAGGACGCCAAACCGTCGCGCCTGGAAGACCTGATTGCGCTGAACGCCTTGTACCGCCCCGGCCCCATGGACCTGATTCCCAGCTTTGTGGCACGCAAACACGGGCGCGAGGTCATTGAGTACCCGCACCCGCTGGTGGCCGACATGCTGAGTGAAACCTACGGCATCATGGTTTATCAAGAGCAGGTGATGCAGACCGCACAGATTTTGGGCGGCTACTCGCTGGGCGGTGCCGATATGCTGCGCCGTGCCATGGGCAAGAAGAAGGCCGAAGAAATGGCCGAGCACCGCAGCATCTTCCGCGCCGGTGCGGCCAAGAACGACATCAGCGAAGAGAAGGCTGACGAGGTTTTTGACTTGATGGAAAAGTTTGCGGGCTATGGCTTTAACAAGTCGCACGCAGCTGCTTACTCGCTACTGGCGTACCACACGGCCTGGATCAAGGTGCACTACACGGCCGAGTTTTTCTGCGCCAACATGACGGTGGAAATGGACGACACCGACAAGCTGAAGGTGCTGTTTGAAGACGCCGAGAAGATGGGTCTGAGCTTCGAGCCGCCCAATATCAACCGCGGTTTCCACCGTTTTGAGCCCATCTCGAACAAAGAAATTCGCTATGGGCTGGGTGCTATCAAAGGCACCGGCCAGCAAGCCATTGAGGCCATTGTGGCCGCACGCGAAGGCCGTGGGCCCACCGAAGAGGCCGGCCCGTTCAAGAGCTTGTTTGACTTTGCACGTCGGGTAGAGCGCTCGCGCTTGAACAAGCGCTGCGTGGAAGCCCTGATTAAAGCGGGAGCTTTTGACACTCTGCAACTCAACCGCGCATCGTTGGTGGAAAGCATTGACCGTGCGTTTGACTTTGCCAGCGCCAGTGCGGCCAATGCCAACCAACATGGCTTGTTTGATATGGGTGGTGGTGATGACCACGGATCCAGCACCCAAGAGCCCGACCTGATAGACGCGTTGCCCTGGGGCGTGAAAGAGCGGCTGACCCAGGAAAAAACGGCAGTGGGCTTCTACCTGTCGGGCCATTTGTTTGACGAAGTGGCGCTGGAAGTGCGCCGTTTTGCCAAGCGCCCGATTGAGGAGTTGACAGACACCCGCGAGCCGCAATTGCTGGCAGGCATCGTCACCGACTTTCGGGTGATCAACGGGCAGCGCGGCAAGCTTGCCTTGTTTAAGCTGGATGACAAGTCGGCCATGATTGATGCGCGGGTGGAAGAAGAAATGGTCAACGCCAACAAGCATTTGTTCAAAGACGATGCGCTGATCATCGTTATGGGTAAGGTGCGTGATGACCGCTTTTCGGGCGGCAAGCAGCTCACCATTACCCAGGTGTGGGACTTGGAGCAGGCGCGCTGCCGCTTTGGCAAATACCTGCGTGTGGCGGTGAATGTGGATGGCAAGGGCAAGACCCCGGATGTGGCACGTATGGTGAAAGAGTTTCCAGCGCAGCGGGAAATGACGGAGCAGGGGGAGCTTGTGCGCGGTATGGCTGTGCGACTGCAGGTGCAGCGCTTGCTGCAAGATGCAACTGCCACTGACTGCAATGGCGCAGCCGCTGAGCTGCATTTGGGCGACAACGCCAAGTTTTACCCCAGTGACGCAGCACTTGCAAGCTGGCGCGCCCAGGCTGACCAAGGTAGGGCCGTGATTGCCTACGACTGATTGGGTGGCCCTTAGCGCAGAATTTTCAAGCCATTTAGGCAGCTAGCCCCCGAGAGCCGTGCTTAACCAGCTATAAAAAAAATAGCAAACTGCGGACCCGAGGCGACTGCGGTTAACGCCCAAGCAGCTCTTGTGGAGACATCACGATGATGAGCGGCGATGGGACACGCCCGTTTTCATCCTTGGGCAGCGTGCCCGTCTTGTCAATGGCTTTGAGCGCGGCTTCGTCCCACGACTTGGTTCCACTGGCTTTGACGACTCTGCTGGTCAAGATGGTGCCATCGGGCGACATGCGCACTTCAATTTCGGTTTTGGGGTTGCCGACAATGGTTTCGGTGTAAACAATATTGGGCTTGATGCGCGCGGCAATGCGGCCCATGTAACTTGCCGTCGGTGCTGAAGACTGCGCCGCCGTGCCGGTGGATGTAGCCGCACCATTGCCACTGCTGCCGGCCAATTCAGTCATACGTTTGATCTGTTGTTGTCGGCGATCTTCTTGCTCTTTTTCATCCTTGGCTTCTCGGACTTGCTTCGCCGCTTTGTCTTTTTCAGCTTTCTCGGCCTTCTCTTTCAGGGTCTTCTCTTTTTCCAGCCGTTCGCGCTTTTTCTCAAACTCAATCTTGTCTTCGCGCAGTTGCTTTTCTTTCAGTAGCTTGGTTTTTTCTTTTTCTTTGGCAATCGCAATGCTGGGGTCAGGCTGTGGCGCCGGTTTTGGCTGCACCACGGGCTCGGGTTCTTGCTTTGGAGTCGGCTTGGGCTCTGGGGTTGGGGGGAGGGGTGGCTCGGGCGCCTCCAAGGGGGCTGGCGGTGCTGCTTCCTGTGGCACGGCAGACCAGAGTTCGGCCTCTACCGTGACTGGGGGGAGCTCTCGCTTCCATTGCACGCCTAGCGTTAGCGCGGCAATCAGTAGCCCATGGGCTAGCAGTGCCAGCATGAGCGAGCGCAACAATCCCGGTGTGGCCGGCGGCGCAAACTCTAAATGCGGACGGAGCGTTGCCATGTGGGTAGGGTTCAGTTAGCCAGCTGCACCGACAGACCAACACGTTGAATGCCCGCGCGCTGCAGGGTATCCATGACCTTGACCACGCTTTCGTACTTGGCGCTCTTGTCCGCACTGATCACCACCGCAGAATTGGCCGCACCCACGCTGTCTTTGGCCCCTTGTGCACGCTTTACGGTGCCGGCCAAGTCTTTGAGCGCGACGCTGGTGGTTTGGTCTTTGACGCGCATTTCCAGGCTATCGCTTTTGCCCAGAATGATTTGAATAACCTGGTCTGGCTGGCGCGCGGCATTGCCCACACTGGGCAGGTCGATCATGCTGGGTGTGATGAGTGGGGCCGTGACCATGAAAATGATCAACAGCACCAGCATCACGTCGATGAACGGCACCATATTGATTTCGTTGATGGTACGGCGACCCCGTCCACGGCCTGAAACAGCGGGCATGTGCTTGACTCCTTAGCGGGCTTGGGCGGATTGCGCAGCCTGCGCACCCAAATTGCGCTGCAAGATGTTGGAGAACTCTTCGATGAAGGTTTCTTGCTGAATGGCGATGCGGTCCAGGTCGCGCGCAAAGCGGTTGTAGGCCACTACGGCAGGAATTGCGGCAAACAGGCCAATGGCAGTGGCTACCAATGCTTCGGCAATGCCGGGCGCCACCGTGGCCAAGGTCACTTGGGTGAGTGCGGCTAAGCCGGTGAAAGCGTGCATGATGCCCCATACGGTGCCAAACAGGCCCACGTACGGCGACACAGAGCCCACGGAGGCCAGGAACGACAGGTTGGTTTCCACGACATCCATCTCACGCTGAAAGCTGGCGCGCATCGCGCGGCGTGCGCCGTCCATGAGCGTGCCGGAGTCAGTAATGCGGCGTTCGCGCAGTTTTTGAAACTCGCGCATGCCGCTGGCAAAAATGCGCTCCATGGGACCACCCTTGCGGGCGTTTTGGGTGGCTGCTCCGAATAGGTCGTTCAAGCTAGCGCCAGACCAGAATTCGCGCTCAAACGTCTCGTTTTGCGCTTTGACTTTATTCAACGCAAACAATTTGCGAAATATGGCCGCCCAACTGGTGATGGACACGCCCATCAGTAACAGCATGACTGCTTGCACCACGATGCTGGCGTTGAGCACCAAATGAAGAATGGAAAGATCCTGATTCATAGTGTGTGTTGCGTAAAAAGTTCTTAAGAAAGGGAGTTAGCCTAGCAAACTGCGTAAACGCGTTACGGCAGTTTGCAGTTGCTCCATGGAGCTGGCGGTAGAAAAGCGTACAAAATTTTGCGTCTGTGCCGTGCCAAAATCTTTGCCTGGCGTAATGGCTACATGGGCCTGGTTCATCACAGCGTAGGCAAAATCCCAACTATCTTTAACGCCCAATTTTGCGCACGCAGCAGAGCAGTCGGCCCAGGCGTAAAACGCACCGTCAGGCATCACTGGCACGGTCAAGCCCATGGCATTGAGCTCAGGAATAAAGTAGTCGCGCCGGGCTTTGAATTCGGTGCGGCGCTGTTCGTACAGCGCAATGCTCTCGGGCTCAAAGCAAGCCAGCGCCGCATGCTGGGCAATGGTACTGGGGCAGATGAATAGGTTTTGCGCCAGGCGCTCAATCACCGGCACCAGTGCGTCGGGCACCACCATCCAGCCCAGGCGCCAGCCGGTCATGTTGAAGTATTTGCTGAAGCTGTTAATACTGATGATGTGATCGTCAATGGCCAAGGCCGTTTGGCCAAACTGCGTGTCAAAGCTAAGCGCCAGATAGATTTCGTCCACCAGCGTGATGCCGCCACGCGACTTCACAACTTCGTGAATGCGCCGCAACTCTTCTGGGTGAATGGATGTTCCGGTCGGGTTGCTGGGGGAAGCCAGCAGCACTCCCCGTGTGCGCGGGCCCCAAGCGGCTTGCACCTTGTCGGCACTCAGTTGAAAGCGCTCTTCTGCCGTGGTGGGCACCAGCACCGCGCGCCCCTCGGCTGCGCTGACAAAGTGGCGGTTGCAGGGGTAGCTGGGGTTGGGCATCAAAATTTCGTCACCGGCCTCAATCAAGGCCAGGCAGGCCAAATGCAAAGCTGCAGAGGCACCTGCCGTAATGACAATGCGCCGCGCGGGCACGTTCACGCCAAAGCGAGCGGCATACCAGCCGCTGATGCGTTCGCGCAATGACGCCAATCCGGTGGCCTGCGTGTACTGGGTGTGGCCCAGGTGCACTGCACGGGCGGCGGCTTCTTGAACCAAGGGCGGCGCGGTGAAGTCCGGCTCGCCGATATTGAGAAACACCATGGGTGCGTCGGTGTGCGCCACGGTGCGGCCCAGTTCCGACGCGGCCTTTGCCACTTCCATGACGTAAAACGGTTCTATCTTTTCAGCGCGCGATGCAATGTGCATGGTGTTGGTGGCTGCCCGTGGGTTTGTGGATCAAGCGCGCTGGGGTTTTGCGCGGTCCGCCTGCACTTCCAGCGCTCGCAAGGTAGGCGCAACGCCATTTAGTACTGCGTTGACGTATTTGTGCCCGTCGGTGCCGCCAAATTCTTTGGCTAACTCAATACATTCGTTAATTACCACACGCCATGGCACATCCAGGCAGTGCTTCATCTCGTACACGCCAATCCACATCACACCATGCTCAATAGGCGAGATCTCGGTCATCGGGCGGTCCAAGAGCGGACCAATCAGAGCGTCTAGCTCTGCAGCTTGCGCTACACAACCGTGCAACAAGGCGTCAAAGTGCACGGCATCGGCTTTGTTGAAGCCCGCAAGATCACGGGTGAATGGGTCAATGTCGCTCACCGCATTGCCGCCCACCAAGCTTTGGTACAGGCCTTGCAGAGCAAATTCGCGCGCCCGGCTGCGGTTGGATTTGCTGGCTGCTTTGCGCGCGCCCGTGCTGGTCAAGCCAGTGCGAGTTTGGCGGGGAGGGCGTTGGGGTTGGCTGGGGGTGTTGAAGTCACTCATTACATGGACTCTAGTAAGTTGGCCATTTCAATCGCAACGCGTGCTGCATCGCGGCCTTTTTCGGTTTGACGGGCCACTGCCTGAGGCATGTCTTCGGTGGTCAGAATGGCGTTGGCAATGGGCAGCTGGTAGTCTAGTGACACGCGGGTTACCGCTGCGCCAGATTCGTTTGCCACCAATTCAAAGTGATACGTCTCGCCACGGATGATGCAGCCTAGCGCCACCAATGCGTCGTAAATGCCCTTTTCTGCCATGGCTTGCAGGGCGACCGCCACTTCCAGTGCCCCGGGTACCGTGATGTGGTCGATGTCTTTTTCAGAAACCCCGAGTGCAACCAATTCAGCCTTGCAGGCCGTTGCTAGGGCGTTGGTGATATCAGCGTTGAAACGTGCTTGCACGACTCCGATCTTGAGCTTTTTGCCGTTCATGCGACTGTCGTTAGAGGCGACGTGGCCTTTGTCTGCACCAAACATGTATTTCCCTTGTGTGTGTATTGTGTTTATTTGCTGATGTATCCAGTGATCTCAAGCCCATAGCCAGCCATGCTGGGCATGCGCCGAGGGCTGCCCATGAGGCGCATTTTGTGCACCCCACATTGGCGCAAGATTTGGGCACCGATACCGTAGGTGCGCAAGTCCATGCGTCCACGTTCGGGGGCTTGAGATGCACGTGCAGTGCCTTCAAATTGCGCTAGCAGTTGTTCGCCACTTTCTCCGCAATTCAATAGCACCAACACGCCTTTTCCTTCTGAGGCGATGTGGGCTAATGCAGACTCAAGGCTCCAAGAGTGCATGGTACGGCCCACTTCCAGTGCATCAAATACCGAAAGTGGCTCGTGCACGCGTGCATCCACCACTTCGTCTTTATCCCAAGAACCCTTCACCAAAGCCAGGTGTACACCTTGGCCTGTGGTGTCACGAAATGCATGGGCTGTAAATTCACCTGCTGCCGTGTGAATAGAGCGCGTGCCCACGGTTTGAATCAGCGACTCCATTTGACTGCGGTAAGCAATCAAATCAGCAATAGTGCCAATTTTGAGGCCATGCTCGGCTGCAAACAATTGCAGGTCGGGTAGGCGGGCCATGGTGCCATCGTCTTTCATGATCTCGCAAATCACCGATGCAGGCGAGCACCCGGCCATGGCAGACAGGTCGCAGCCCGCCTCAGTATGGCCTGCCCGCATCAAGACGCCACCATCGACCGCTTGCAGCGGGAAGATATGGCCCGGCTGTACCAGGTCTTCTGGCACGGCATTTTTGGCAACAGCGGCCTGTATGGTGCGAGCCCGGTCTGCTGCCGAAATACCAGTGGTCACGCCCTCAGCCGCTTCAATAGATACGGTGAATGCAGTGCCCTTTTTGTCGCCATTGCGAGCGGTCATGGGAGGTAACTGGAGAAGTTCGCAGCGCTCTTTTGTCAGGGTTAAGCAGATCAGACCACGGCCAAAGCGGGCCATAAAATTGATTCCTTCGGCGGTGACGTGATCAGCCGCTAAAACCAAATCACCCTCGTTTTCACGGTCTTCTTCGTCTACCAAAATAACAATACGGCCTGCGCGCATGTCAGCCACGATGTCTTCAACAGGGGAAATGGGCACAGGAATAAGTTGTGTCATGGTACGTGTGGATTCGTTCAAAGGGTTTTATGCGGTAATGTGTGCAGTCGGGGCAGTAAGCATGCGCTCAACGTACCGTGCGACGGTGTCAATTTCTAAGTTCACCGCAGAGTTGGCAGTCAATGTGCCAAGCGCCGTGTTTTCCACAGTGTGTGGGATGAGGTTGATGCTTATCTCGCAACCCTGTTCGGTGTCCGCCACCCGGTTTACGGTTAGGCTCACGCCGTTGACTGTGATGGACCCCTTGTAAGCCAAATACTTGCCCAAGGGCTGCGGTGCCAGCACCCGCAACTCCCAGCTTTCGCCCACCTGAGCAAAGTGGGATACCTTTCCAATGCCATCTACATGGCCAGACACGATATGCCCACCGAGGCGATCGTTGGCACGCAAGGCTTTTTCGAGATTGACGGTGCCTTCAGCGTCTAGCCCAGCCGTCCTGTCTAAAGATTCAGCGGAGATGTCGATAGTGAAATGGCGTGCTTCCGTGTCTAAGCTAGTGACGGTCATGCAAGCGCCATTGAGCGCAATACTATCGCCCAAGCCCACGTCACCGAGGTAATCCGCAGGGCATGAAATAGTTAGGCGCTTGCCGTGCGTAGAAGAGCTGCCTAAGGCGTGAACAGCGACGATGCGCCCCACGCCGGTAATGATTCCGGTAAACATGGCTGCATTTTCGCAGGGATTGGGGTGTGAAGCAGTCGTTGCTCAAAAACTATAGATTTAAAATTGGTCACGACCTGTAACGCGGGCCAGAATGCGCAGGTCCGGGCCCACCATGGCGGTGGATTTGAATTCCAGTTGCAAGGCGCAAGTTAGATCGGTCAGTGGTCCAAAATCGGCCATACCAGCACCTCGTCCAACCAGTTTGGGCGCAAGGTAAACCAAAAATTCGTCTACCAAACCCTCTCGTATGAGCGAACCATTTAATTTGTGCCCGGCCTCCACGTGAAGCTCATTGATTTCGCGTTGGCCCAAATCTCGCAGCATCGCCGCTAAGTCCACCTTGCCAGTTGGGGATCCATCCGCATTTATGCACGGCAAGTAAATTACTGTCGCTCCAGCGGTTTCTAGGGCAATTTTTTTTTCATCATTTTGGCCTGCAGCGTAGATGAGTATTGTGCGGTCTGCTATGAAAAGAGGAGCATCAGTGGGTGTTCTCAAGTCACTGTCAACTATCACGACATGTGGCTGGCGGGGTGTTTTGACCAACCGCACATCCAGCCGGGGCGCGTCATGCAACACGGTGCCAATGCCCGTCAGCACCGCACAGGCGTGCGCGCGCCACGCATGGCCGTCAGCCCGCGCTGCTGGGGAAGTAATCCATTGGCTGGTGCCATTCAATAGCGCAGTTTTACCGTCCAGGGAGGACGCCACTTTCATTCGTACCCATGGTGTTTTGCGGACCATACGGCTGAAAAACCCGATATTGAGTTCACGAGACTCAAGCGCCAAGGCATCATCGGCAGCCAACACTTCGACTTCGACCCCTGCGGCACGTAGCCGCTCAAAGCCTTGACCGGAGACCAGCGGATTGGGGTCGGCAATCGATGCCACCACTTTCTTAATGCCTGCAGCTATCAACGCATCGCAACACGGGCCGGTGCGGCCATGGTGTGAGCAGGGTTCCAGCGTAACGTAGGCGGTGGCGCCAATGACGCAGTGACCTTTTTCTTTGGCATCACGCAGGGCCATGATTTCGGCATGAGCTCCTCCAGCGTGTTGGGTGTAACCTTGGCCAACCAATATTGAGTTCGACGTGACTATGATGCAACCGATCGCCGGGTTGGGTAAGCATTTTGGATGGGCTAGCGCTGCGTGCAAGGTTGCCTGAGCCAAAATGTTGTGAGAACGGAAATTAGTCAAATCATCCTTTGTCATGGTTCTATGTCGATCAGGATTTCAATGCGTCGAAAGCTTGCAACAGATCGTCCATTGAGTAGAGCAGGGTTGATGGGTGTGGCCGCTAATTGCCTAAGCGATCTTTTAATAAGTTCACGGTTTGCCAAGTCGCCAACGAGCTCCCAGTGCTCAAGTTTACCGGCCGCAGATATCCACATCTCAATCACCAATCCAGAGATGCGCCCGGGCGGTAACTCACTAAAGTCGATAACCCACTCACCGACGGGCATAGCCGGAGTATCCACTTCATCAATTGATAGGAATTTGTTGTTTACCGTATGCATCACTTCAACCAGCACCTGTGTTGCGTTGGGCAACTGAATTAAAGGCGGATCGGAGCTATGGCGGTTAACAGGATCAGCGGGCGTGGGCTGGTCGCTGTTTATCTCAACATGCTCGCGCAAGGAGGGCTCCTTTTTCACGCTGGTATGGGGTGGAGCCATGTCGAAGCGAAGAATATGGTGTCTCAACGCGCGCTGGGATGGAACCTGATACTTTGCAAAATATGCATAAAGCCACCAGCCCAAAATTCCATGCAAGGCGAGTGATCCCGCAATAGCGGTGGCAATGCGCCAATTTTTTCGCGCATTAGGGAATTTAACTGTAGCTATTTCCAGCAAGCTTCGATAGCAGCAGCTTTCGATGCGAATTTTGTGCTGCTCCACGTTGATCCGTCGATACTTTTGCGGCCAAGATGATCAATGGTCAAGTCCCCGCATTTATCGCTGGCCATGGCGCCCCCGGCGATCCGACCAGCATTAATAGTGTAGGTTGCAGCGGTGACTGTGGGTAACGTAATGGTATACGAGGCATCTCCTTCGCCGGGTGGCGGGGATGTCGAAAATCGACTTGGGAATTGTGACGCGTCCGTAACGGAAGTTCCTGCGCTGTTCGCACTGTAGCTGTAGTTTTCTGTATAAAAACGCTCCATCCAAAGCTGTGCGGCTAGCAAAACCGTTTGCGCCTGGCTCCTTCTGCCACGTGCGACGTAATCCTGATAGGAAGGGAGCGCGATTGACGCCAATATGCCAATGATCGCCACAGTGATCATTATTTCGACTAGCGTAAAACCAGATTGGCGGTAAACAGCGGTACTGTGATGTTTCATTGGTCAGTCCTTAATCCGGGAACTTCGCGCCATTGGGTGCGCGCATTGGTGGTGTAACAAAGTCCAATATCAGTCCCCTGTCCGATCACTCGCTTCACCGACTGACCTGGAGTGCAAGTGGCACTCTCCGGCTTGTGGCAAGAACTGTCGTTGGCAGTTGGACAAATGCAGTCGGCAGACCCTCGAGTGCAAGCGGTGCCTTTCTCATAGCTAGTGCAAGCAGCATCAGCACAAAAGCAACCTGGGTCACCCACTCTACACTGGGTAGTCATATCTTTCTTGGTCCGATCTGAAACGATACGAATTTTCTGATCGTCGATCTCACGTCCGACATTAATGGTGATAACGCCAGCAATATCTGTCGTGCCTTGTATAACTTTTTTAGCCAGTCCCGATAAAGGGTCAAAAGCGTAGAGCGTGACGCTTGGAGTGTCTGAGCAGTTGTCGGTATTGGTGGTTGGTCTGACCGATGTGACCACCAGAGCACCCGCTTGCATGACGGGGTCCGACAATATCATTTCCGAAGAGCCAGGCAAATTGATGTACCAACCATCGTCAGTAGACCAGTTAACTTCCGTGGATGTTCCCGTAATGACGACGCTACCACTTGACTGACGAGTGAAGGTACGGGCACGTAAAGTCGTTAAATTGGTCGGGAGAGCTCTCACAGGCGTGACTCCAGCAAAATCTGGCCTATCCCATATGCCATACAGCTTTTGGGAAACACTGGTGTTTGGGTAGTCTGTGGATTCAAAAGAGTTCCCTGTGCCAAACGCCACAATCAAGCCATCAAAAGGTGGATAAATTATTTCAGGAGCAGTGGTAATAGGTAGGGCGGTTGTTCCGTCTTTTGCAGTGAAAAGTGGCTTATTTGTGGAACCGCTCTTGTAAAAAATATCCCAGTCACTAGGTGTCGCACTGGTCAGATTGAACTTCCACATGTTTCCTTTGAGATCACCTGCGTAGGCAACATCGGCCGTACCGTTGCCATCCAAGTCAACCCAACTTGGTGTAGAAAGTCCATTGCCACTACCGGAGTCCGCTACGATTTTGGCGTAACGTCCTGTCCATGAAGCAGTGGTCGGATCAGGCCCATCGACGTACAGCAAAAACAATACGGCTTTGCCTGAGGTTGACTTTTGACCATTACCGAACATGATCGCAAATTTCCCGTTGTTGAGCTTCACAATGGGTGACGCTTGACCCGATACCGTGCTCATGGAAATGTCGTCTACAACATAGCCTAGATCTGCGTCATCATCCGAGGTGAACTGCCATTTGAAAATAGTGGACGGGTTATTCGCCGCTTCCGCCGCCCCTAGCACGCTGACGTCGGTGACATCTAAGGCGAAAATTGCTCGGCCTCCACGGCCCAATGTGCTTATGGCAAAAGTTTTCCAAAGGCTGCAAGTGCCGCCACTGGTTAAGCAAACGTCACCTGTATAGGGGTTACCGTCCACATAGGGCCAAACGGTACCTTGAGGTAGATGCTCGGAAGTGTCGTTCACGAAATTAGCGCCACCATACCGTGTTCGTCCTCCGGTGCGTTGCAGTGGCAGTTCGGCTAGACGGTTTGCCAAGCTTCCAGGAACATAGGCAAATATTTCACTGCCGCCACCGTCAGATATCAATGGTTTGGGGTTGAATGCGTGCAACATACCGTC
>JBEANP010000054.1:0-12059 GCA_041165385.1 Pseudomonadota bacterium
CCGACCCCGCCACCATTTTGCGCATCATCGAGCCGGTGCTAACCCGCCCACTGCTACAAAAATGGGAGCTACTAAGCCATTATCTACGGGCGCTAACGGCCAAAATCACTAAAAAAGGCGACAAAAACTACAAGGCCGCCAGCGCCAAGTTTGCCCAATGGCTGGAAGACCTGAACGCCTACCGCGTGCTAGACCCGGCGTGCGGCAGTGGCAACTTTTTGTTTTTGGGCCTCAAGGCGTTGAAAGACATTGAACACAAAAGCCATCTGGATGCCGCCGCCCTGGGGCTGGACCGGCAGGCCGACTTGGTCACCGGCCCGCACAACGTGCTGGGCATCGAGCTAAACGAATACGCCGCCGAGCTGGCGCGCGTCACTGTGTGGATTGGCGAGCTGCAGTGGCGCCTGGCCCACGGCTACGACTTCAACGTTACGCCGGTGCTGCAAACGCTGAACCACATTGAGTGCCGGGATGCTTTATTGGCGTTTGGAGGTGCAGGCTCTGCGGGGCAGGCGCAGCAGACGCCGGAGGCTCATACGCTTCGCTTTTTAAAATCGCCCCCGGCATCCACTGCGCCTGCCCCGCAGAGCCCGGCGACAGAAGCCAGCTGGCCTCGGGCCAGCGTGGTTATTGGCAATCCGCCGTTTTTGGGTGACAAGAAAATGCGCTCCGAGTTGGGCGACGACTACACCACCACGCTGCGAAAGGTGTACCAGGGCAGGGTGCCCGGCGGTGCGGACTTGGTTTGCTATTGGTTTGAGAAGGCTCGCACAGCAATTGAAAAAGACGGCTTGGGTGCTGCAGGGCTGGTTGCTACTCAAGCGGTACGCGCTGGTTCAAGCCGTGTCGTTTTGTCAGCGATTTGCGACAGCACAAATATTTACGAGGCTTGGAGCGATGAGCCTTGGGTGAACGACGGCGCTGCGGTTCGTGTTTCGCTGGTGTGCTTTGGTCATGCCGATCAGGCTGCTGTGTTGGACGGCAATGTGGTTCCTCGCATACCTGCAGACTTATCTGTAACTTCTGATGGATTCGACCTCACTTTAGCGCGCGGTTTGCGAAGTAACTCTGGCGCATGTTTTATCGGTGGAATGAAAAAAGGGAGTTTCGATATTGACGGTGAAACAGCACGAAGCTGGCTAAGGTTACCCAACCCAAACGGAAAATCAAACTCGGAGGTTGTCCGGCGCTGGGTCAATGGACTTGATGTAACTGGCAGGTCTCTAGATCAATGGATTGTCGATTTCGGGTTGGATATGCAGGAAATGGACGCTTCGTTGTACGAAGCTCCTTTTGCGCACGTTTTTCAAACCGTTCGGCCCGAACGAGAGAAGGTTCGAAATGAACTTGAAAAGAAAAAATGGTGGTTGCATGCACGGCCGGCACCGGATCTTAGAACCGCGATGGTTGCTTTACCACGCGCAGTCGCAACTGCGCGGGTGGCGAAGCATCGCTTTTTTGTTTGGGTACCATCCAGCGTCATTTGTGATGGTCGCTTAGTAGTCACAACCCGCGCCGACGACACCACCTTTGGCATCCTTAGTTCTCGCATCCACGAGGTGTGGTCGCTGGCGCAGGCCTCTGTTCACGGTGACGGCAGCGATGGCGGTCGCCCCACTTACAACGCCAAGTCCTGCTTCGAGACTTTTCCCTTCCCCGCAGGCCTCACGCCCTTGGACACCGCCCACCAGCGCACCCAGACGCTACCCGGCGATGCAATCATTCCAGCGTGGCTGGATGGTGAAAATTTGGCATCAAATAGGCCTCTAGCGCCCGTCCTGCCTATATCTATAGCTACTAAAAAAGTAGCAAAAACCATTGCCAACAGCACCACTTTTGCCAATGCATCCAGCATTGCCACCGCCGCCAAGCGCCTGAGCGACCTGCGCGACAACTGGCTCAACCCCGCTGAGTGGACCCAGCGCGTGGCTGAGGTTGTGCCGCTGGGCATGGCCGCCAGCCCCTACCCCGACCGCATCTTGCCCAAACACGGCTTTGAAAAAGACCTGGCCGAGCGCACCCTGACCAAGCTCTACAACCAGCGCCCCGCCTGGCTCACCGCCGCCCACCAAGCGCTGGACCTTGCCGTGGCCCACGCCTACGGCTGGACCGACTACACGCCCGACATGCCCAACGACGAAATCCTCAAGCGACTTCTGGCGTTGAATTTGGAGCGGGCTAGTTGACGCCACCTAGCCTTAAAGCATTTGCTGAAAAACCACCATCACTGATAGACTTTGCCCATGAAAACCGCACTCCAACCCATCGAGCATCTTGGAAAATTTGAGCGACTGCAATTAGTTGAAGATCTGTGGGATGAGTTCGCAAGTGAATCCGCTTCTGAGACTCGTCAAGATGTACTCGATGAGCTGGAGCGTCGCGCTGCTTGGCGGGATAGTCATCCAAACCAAGGTAAAAGCTTGAGTCAAATTGCGGTGTCTCTCGGCGTGCGCTTGTGAGTTGGCGGGTAGTTTTTGAACCACCAGCGCAGGCTGAGATCGCTGAAGCATTTGCGTGGTACGAGGATAAATCGTATGGGCTGGGTGGAGACTTCTTGCGAGTCATTGCCGCAGCAGCTGAGCAACTCGAACGTAACCCCGAAGCGTTCCCCTCAACGCCTAACCGTTTCCGGCGTATTTTGCTGCGAAGGTTTCCGTATGCACTTCATTTTGAGTTGCTGAATGGCGAGACGGTGTCCGTTTTAGCTTGCTTGCACCATCGGCGCGATCCTTTGCGTTGGCCCGGCAATTAGATTTCTATTCGTCGTTTGGGTCTGTGGACAGATCAGTACCGGGACCTTTGTGCCCTAAGACGAACTCCTGAAACGGCTGCTGGCGTTGAATTTGGAGCGGATGGGGTGATGGTTCATGTTTCCACTGCCTTGGGCTACCATTAGCGTGAATAGACAGGTCACACCATGAAACCCTCTCAAACCCTGCAACTTCATCGCGGCGCCGTATTGGAAGCGGCGACTCGCTTTCGCACTACCAATCCGCGCGTGTTTGGGTCGATCATTTACGGGCGGGATACGGAGGGCAGTGACATTGATTTGCTGGTCGACACCTTGCCTGGAACAACGCTGTTCGATCTGGGTGGTCTGCAAATTGAATTGGAAGAACTGCTTGGTGTACCCGTTGACCTGCTCACAGCAGGTGATTTGCCAGCAAAATTCCGCGCCCAAGTACTAGCCGATGCGCGACCGATATGACAATGAGCAATCGAGTTGCAGATCATTTAGGCCATATGTTGGAAGCCGCTGTGCAGGCCTGTGCGTATGTGGAGGGTTTTCAGAAAGCAGATTTTCTTGAAGACAAAAAGACGCAGCAAGCGGTTGTGCTTAACCTCATCCTGATTGGCGAGGAAGCCTCCAAATTATTGAAAGACCACGATATTTTTGCTTTGGCAAACCCTCAATTGCAATTGCGCAGTATGAAAGGTATGCGCAATCGTATTGCCCACGGATATTTTGAAATCAATTTGGATACGGTTTGGGAAACAGTGCAAACGGCCTTGCCGGACATGATTCAACAACTTCCTGCCCTCATTGATGGAGCACGGTAGCGCCTAGTGCAACACCCAGGCACTCATCTACAAGAGCGCAACCCCCAAATTTTGTTAGCCCCTATGGAGGGCCTGCTTGACTTTGTGCTGCGCGACATCTTGACGCGCGCAGGCGGGTACGACCGCTGCGTGTCCGAGTTCATCCGCATTACCGACCAGCTGCTGCCTGAGCGGGTGTTTTTGCGCATCGTGCCTGAGTTGTTGAATGGTGGGCGCACGTTGGCTGGCGTGCCGGTGCGGGCGCAGTTGCTGGGGTCTGACCCAGTGTGCCTGGCGGAGAACGCGGCGCTGTTGGCATCTCTGGGGCCTGAGGGCATTGACCTGAACTTTGGCTGCCCGGCCAAGGTGGTCAACCGCCACGGTGGTGGGGCCATGCTGTTGGATACGCCCGAGACCATTGCCAAAATAGTAGCCGCCGTTCGCCGCGCAGTGCCAGCACACATGCCGGTGTCGGCCAAGATGCGGCTGGGCTACATGGACGACTCACGGGCGGTGGAATGTGCGCTGGCCATTGCAGAGAGCGGGGCCAATGAGTTGGTGGTGCATGCCCGCACCAAAGCGCAGGCCTATAACCCGCCAGCCTACTGGCACCGCATTGCGGACATCCGTGCGGCAGTAACTATTCCCGTCGTAGCCAATGGTGAGATTTGGACCGTGGCTGATGCGCAGGCCTGCATGCGTGAGTCGGGCTGTACCAGCGTGATGCTGGGGCGCGGAGCGGTGGTGGACCCGGGGCTGGCGCGGGCTATTCGGGGCGAGTTGATGGGCGCCAATGCCGTGGGTGTGCCAGATGCAGTGCCCTGGAGCGAGGTGCTGGCGCTGATGCACCCGTTCTGGCACATCGTGTGCAGCCAGCTGGACGCCAAAAAGCGCGCCGGGCGCATGAAGCAGTGGCTCAACTTTCTGCGCCGCCGCTACCCCGAGGCCGAGGTGGCTTACCAAGCCCTTAAAACCGCGCGCGATGCGGATGTCACGGCTTGGCTAAAACAGCATGCCAGTGGTGTCCACGCTCTCATTTGCTATTAAATTAGTAGCTAATAAAGCAGTACTGGCGTGCTCTAGAGCACTAATTCGTACCCCAAGTAGGCGCAAACGACGCTCCAGTGGTGCGCGCTTGAGGCACTGGCCGGCGGTCTGGCGAATCAGCTTGGCGTCCGCCGTGGGCGTGGCAATGGTCAGGTCGCGGGTCACGGTTTTAAAGTCTTCGTATTTGAGCTTGATGCCAATGGTTTTGCCCACATAACCCTTGCGGTGCAGGTCGTCCGCTAATTGCTCGCACAGCCGGGTGAAGATGGCGCCCAGCTCGGCTTTGTCGCGCACGGCGTGCAGGTCGCGCTCGAAAGACGTTTCGCGGCTGATGCTCACCGGCTCGCTGTCCATCGACAGCGGGCGGTCGTCCCGGCCGTGCGCTGCGTCATGCATCCATGCCCCGGTGCGCTGGCCAAAGTGATCTATCAGCCACTGGAGGTCTTTCTCAGCCAACTGCGCAATGGTGCTGATGCCCAAGCTTTGTAGCTTGGCATCCGCTTTGGGACCAATGCCGTTGATCTTGCGGCAGGCCAGGGGCCATATTTTGTCAGCCAGGTCGTCTTCCATCACGATGGCAATACCGTTGGGCTTGTTGAACTCGCTGGCCATTTTGGCCAGCAGTTTGTTGGGTGCCACGCCCACCGAGCAGGTGAGGCCAGTATCAATAAAAATGGCTTTTTGAATCAGGCGCGCCAGCACCCGGCCGCCTTCGCGCTGGCCGCCGGGCACATCGGTAAAGTCGATGTAGACCTCGTCCACCCCCCGGTTTTCCATTACCGGCGCAATGTCGGTAATGATGGCCTTGAAGCGCTGCGAGTAGTGGCGGTACTGCGTAAAGTCCACCGGTAAAAGAATCGCCTGCGGGCACAGTTTGGCGGCTTTCATCAGCCCCATGGCAGAGCCCACGCCAAACTGGCGCGCGGCGTAGGTGGCGGTGGTAATCACGCCGCGCCCGGTGTAGTTTTTGAGCAGGGGGAAAAAGTCCACGGGAATGCGGTGCAGGGTGCTTTCAGACCAATCACCATCGGGCCGGGCAATGCGCAGGCGGCCCAGCAGGTCGTCCTCCCGCCTGCGTCCGCCGCCGATCACCACCGGCAGGCCCTTGAGCTGGGGGTAGCGCAGCAGTTCCACAGACGCATAAAAAGCGTCCATGTCCAGGTGGGCAATTCTGCGGATAGGGGGCACGCCGCCTGACCGTTTAGCGGGATTTTTGTATCACCGCGCCCTGAAACAGGTAGGGCAGGCGGGGGCCAGCGGCTGGGTCTACACCACCCTTGTTTTCTACGCTGATGGCCAGGGTGTCGATGTTGGCAAGGTCTTTGTCGCTGGCGTTCAGACGCTGCGTTTTTAGCTTGGCAGTCAGCACGCCCAGTGACTTGGGCCGCGCCGAGCCGGACAATGCCCAAAGCTGCATGCTGTCCTCTTGGCCCTCAGCAACCGCGTTGAGCCTCTGCAGTTGTAAGGTAAATTCTTGCGGGTCTTGGGTAATTAGCATGGCGGGGGCGTGCAGCTCATCCGTCAGCACTGCAATACTTTTGATTTGCGCCACCGCTTGCAGCTGCTTTTGCATGTGCCCGATTTGCGCCTTGAACTGCTCAAACATGCTCATGGCAGACGCAATGGCCAGCCCCAGCACAATGGCTAGTACGTAGGCAAGCGCGCGCCACCAGGGGCTGACGCGTCGGTCTTTTTCAGGCAGGGTAGGTTCCGGGGATAAAGATGCGTTGGTCGACATGCTGAATATTGGTGTGGCCACAAAAGGCCATAGTAACGTCTAGCTCTTTATGGATGATTTGCAGTGCCTTGGTCACGCCAGCCTCACCCATTGCACCCAAGCCGTAAACCATAGCGCGGCCAATCATCACGCCTTTGGCCCCCAGCGCCCAGGCCTTGAGCACGTCTTGCCCGCTGCGAATGCCTCCGTCCATCCATACCTCAATCTGGTTGCCCACGGCGGCCACAATGGCCGGCAAGGCTTCGATGCTGCTAGGCGCGCCGTCCAGTTGGCGGCCACCGTGGTTGCTCACCACAATGGCGTCGGCACCGCTGGCTACGGCTAGTTTGGCGTCTTCTACATCCATGATCCCCTTGAGAATGAGTTTGCCGCCCCACTGCGCTTTGACCCAAGCCACGTCGTCCCAATTCAGGGTGGGGTCAAACTGTTCGTTGGTCCACGAGGCCAGCGAACTCATGTCGCTCACGCCTTTCACATGGCCCACCAAGTTGCGAAACGTATGGCGGCGCGTGCCCATCATGCCCAGCACCCAGCCCGGTTTGGTGGCAATGTTGAGAATGTTGCCCAAGGTCGGAATGACCGATGCCCGCATCTTGTTTTTCAGGTCTTTGTGGCGTTGGCCGATGACCTGCAAATCGAGTGTGAGCACCAAGGCGCTGCACTTGGCCACTTTGCAGCGCTCTATCATGCGGCTCATGGCCTCACGGTCACGCATCATGTAGAGCTGAAACCAAAACGGCGCAGTGGTGTTTTCGGCAATGTCCTCTATCGAGCAAATGCTCATGGTCGACAGGGTGAACGGAATGCCAAATTTCTCAGCCGCCTTGGCCGCCTTAATTTCGCCGTCAGCGCATTGCATGCCTGTCAGGCCCACGGGCGCAATGCATACCGGCATTTTTACGGCCTGCCCCACCATGGTGGTGGCAGTGGTGCGGTTTTCCATGTTGACCGCCACGCGCTGGCGCAGCTTGATTTTTTGAAAATCAGCGCTGTTGGCGCGGTAGGTGCTCTCGGTCCAGCTGCCTGAGTCAGCGTAGTCGTAAAACATGCGGGGCACCCGCCTTTTGGCCATTACGCGCAGGTCTTCAATGGTGGTGATTACGGTCATTTTGGTGTCTCCTCGGATGAGCCTGCATGGTAATCGCGGCAGGCGGCACCAGCCCGTTTTGCCGTGTGAAATGTGGCGTCTGCGATGTGAAAAAAATGATGAATCGCAGCCACCTGCAAATTTCTTTACGGGCAGGTCAGTGGGGTGGATCTCCTTCACCAACAGGAGTTCATGAAAAATCCGTATGCCGATCGGTGGAACTGATCTTGCTGGGTATTTAGGGAGACACTGGGCTAGCAGTCAATCGTGTCCTATGGCGTGCAATCTGGGCGCGTACCTGAGCGGGAGCTGTGCCGCCTAGCGTGTTGCGGGCATTTAGCGAACCACGCAGGCTCAAACATTCATACACGTCTTTTTCAATACTAGGATTGAACTCTTGCAGGACGGCCAAGGGCAGTTCCGACAGGTCACAAGCGTGGTTGGTAGCGGCTTTGACCGCATGCGCCACAGTTTCGTGTGCATCACGGAATGGCAGACCTTTTTTCACCAAATAGTCGGCCAGGTCGGTGGCAGTGGCGTAGCCCTTGAGTGCAGCGCGTTCCATGGCCTCAACGTTAACGGTGAGGCTACCTTCTTTTTCCCCGGTCGCTGGGTTGAGCTGGCCACCGATCATTTCGCTAAAAATGCGCAGCGTGTCCTTGAGCGTGTCTACGGTGTCAAACAGTGGCTCTTTGTCCTCTTGGTTGTCTTTGTTGTAGGCCAAGGGTTGACCCTTCATCAGGGTGATCAGGCCCATCAGATGACCCACCACGCGGCCGGTTTTGCCACGCGCCAGTTCGGGTACGTCGGGGTTTTTCTTCTGCGGCATGATGGAGCTGCCGGTGGTGAAGCGATCGGCAATCTTGATAAAGCCAAAGTTTTGGCTCATCCAGATGATCAGTTCTTCGCTCATGCGGCTGATATGCACCATACATAGGCTGGCTGCAGCGGTGAACTCAATGGCGAAGTCGCGGTCGCTTACAGCGTCCAGGCTGTTTTGGCACACCTGTGCGTTGCCCGCTGTATCCACCATGCCCAGTGTGCGTGCTACTCGCTCCCGGTCCAGCGGGTAGCTGGTGCCTGCCAGGGCTGCTGACCCCAAGGGCAGGCGATTGGTGCGGCTACGCACCTCAAGCATGCGCTCGGCATCGCGACTGAACATTTCTACATAGGCCAGCATGTGGTGACCAAAGCTTACGGGTTGAGCCACCTGAAGGTGGGTAAAGCCGGGCAAGATAACCTCGGTATTTGCTTCGGCCACATCGACCAAAGACTTTTGCAAATCGATGATCAGCTCGCCAATCAGGTCGATTTCACCGCGCAGCCAGAGGCGTACGTCAGTGGCAACCTGGTCGTTCCTGGATCGGCCGGTGTGCAGGCGTTTGCCCGCATCACCCACCAATTGGGTTAGTCGGGCTTCAATATTGAGGTGCACGTCCTCTAGGTCGAGCTTCCATTCAAACGCACCAGATTCAATCTCGCTCCAGATCGTGGCCATGCCGCTTTGGATAGAGGCATGGTCTACCGAATTGATGATGCCTTGGGCTGCCAGCATGTCGGCGTGGGCTAGGCTGCCAGTGATATCGGCCTGCCACAGCCGCTTGTCAAAAAACACGCTGGAGGTGTAGCGTTTGACCAGATCGCTCATAGGTTCAGAAAACAGCGCGGACCACGCTTGGGACTTTTTATCAAATTGGTTTTGGGACATGGGCGGCAGGGGAGTGAATGGAGTCAAAATCCGACAAACATGAAAGACACCCAAATATTATCGGCGTTCCAAGAGCTGGCCCCAGTACCGGCTGATCAGCAAGCGCCACAAGCACTGGTGTTTGACGCTTGCCAGTTGGGCGTGGTGCTGCGCGCTGTGCTGTTTGTGGAGCTGGCCGTGGGGGTGGTGGTAGGGTTCTTTGCCGATGGTTTTTTGGAGTGGATCACCCGACTGTCGCTTGCTACAGCAGGGGCATTGCCTGCAACCTTGGCATGGCTGTTAATAGCTTGCGCTTCCAAGCGCTGGTTGGCGCGTTGTGTACCCAGGTTGCAAAATGGTCTGGCCGTGTTGATGGGTGGTGCGGCCGGCATGTATGGGTGCGGTGTGTTGTGGATAGCGGGTTTGGTGGAGCCTGCGCCCTGGGCGGCCAGCGCTGTGGCGGGGGCCGCAGTGTCTGCAGTGCTGGTCGCCGCTTTGGTCATGCGGGCCAAAGGCCGCACGCCAGCGGATACGCAAGCGCGTTTGGCGGAGTTGCAGTCGCGCATACGACCCCATTTTTTATTTAACACACTCAACAGTGCCATTGCCTTGGTGCGTGCAGAGCCAGCCAAGGCCGAGGCTTTGTTGGAGGACCTGAGCGATTTATTTCGCCATGCGCTGGATAACCAGGGCAACGCTGTCTCATTAGCAGAGGAAATTAGTCTTGCGCAGCGTTACCTTGCCATTGAGCAGGTGCGCTTTGCCGAGCGGTTGCGGGTGCAGTGGTTGCTAGACCCCACCGCAAATGGTGCGCGCTTGCCGCCGCTGATTTTGCAACCCTTGGTGGAAAACGCCGTGCGCCACGGCGTGGAGCCCAGCGCAGCTGGGGCCGACGTGTTGATTGCTACCCAGCGACGGGGGTCCGTGGTGGTCATCAAGGTGACCAACACGGTGCCCGCAGGGCAGGGCGCTCGGGGCCATGGGGTAGCCCTGCGCAATGTGCGAGATCGATTGGCGTTGCTGCACGACGTACAGGGGCAATTTCACAGTGGCCTGAAGGCGGGTGTGTACCAAGTGCGGCTGGAGGTGCCCGTATGACCGATGGTTTGACCCACAGTGCCCCTGTGCGGGCATTGGTGGTGGATGATGAGCATCTGGCACGCCTGCGTATGCGTGCCCTGCTGGGCGATTGCAAGGTACCTCTGGTCACCGTAGAGGCGGAAGCCGCTAACGCAGTGCAAGCCATGGACGCGTTACACCGTCAAACCTTTGATGTGGTGCTGCTCGATATCCATATGCCCGGCGTAGACGGTCTGGCATTGGCCCGGCAGCTCAATGCCCTGCCAATGGCGCCGGCGGTAATATTTGTGACTGCCCATGCTGAGCATGCGGTGCAGGCCTTTGAGCTGGACGCGGTGGATTATTTAACCAAGCCGGTGCGGCTGGAGCGCTTGCAGCTGGCGCTACAAAAAGCAGAGCGCTTTACGCAATCCAGGCGGGCGCTAGAGGCCAATTTACCTGTGCAAGAGACCTTGCTGATACAAGAGCGCAACCGATCCGAGCGCCTGCCTTTGCACCAGGTGATTTACTTTAAGGCCGAGCTCAAATACATCACGGTGCGTACTGCAGCACGCACCTATATTCTGGATGGCTCGCTCAATGAGCTGGAAGAAAAATACGCCCGTAGCTATGTGCGTGTGCATCGCAATGCGCTGGTGGCGCGGCGTGCCATACGCGCGCTGGAAAAGCATTTCGATCCCGAAGAGGGCGAAGGCTGGGCCGTGCGCCTGCATGCGGTGGACGAGCTACTTGCCGTGTCACGCCGCCAACTCGCCGTAGTGCGCGAGTTGATAGCGAGTTAGCCCGTGTTGCGCAGTCCGGCGGCGATGCCGTTGATAGAAATATGGATACCGCGCTGCACCCGTTCATCGGCTTTACCAGCACGGTAGCGGCGCACCAATTCCACTTGCAAATGGTGCAGTGGGTCGATGTAGGGGAAGCGGTGGCGAATAGAGCGCTGCAAGGCGGCATTGTTGGCTAAACGTTGTTTATCGCCTGTGATGGTGGCCAACGCGTGTGCGGTGGCATGCCATTCGGTTTCTATTGCCGTGAAAATCTTCCTTCGCAAGCGGGTGTCGCTGACCAGTTCCGAATACAACGACGCCAGCGCCATATCGCTCTTGGCCATGACCATGTCCATGTTGGACAACAAGGTACTGAAAAACGGCCACTGCTTGACCATTTTTTGCAACAAGGCGGTACGCTCTTTGGCCTCTTCTGGGGAGCCACTGTGGATGAATGTGTTCACGGCGCTGCCAAAACCAAACCAGCCCGGCAAAGTAAGGCGGCACTGGCCCCAGCTAAAGCCCCAGGGAATGGCGCGCAAATCTTCAATTTTTTGGTTGGGCTTGCGCGATGCGGGACGTGAGCCAATGTTGAGTTCGGCAATTTCCCGAATAGGGGTGGAGCCAAAAAAGTATTCTGTAAAGCCAGGGGTCTCGTACACCAGCGCGCGGTAGGCGGCCATGCTGAGGCTAGAGAGCTCCGCGGCTGCATCCAGAAAAGCGTTGGTGGCCGATTTGGTGGGCTGTAACAGGGTTGCCTCTAGCGTAGCGGCCACCAGAGTTTCCAGATTGCGCCTACCGATTTCCGGGTTGGCGTATTTGGAGCCAATGACTTCGCCTTGCTCGGTGAGACGAATCTGTCCACGCACCGTGCCGGGGGGTTGGGCCAGAATGGCTTGGTAGCTAGGGCCACCGCCACGCCCCACCGTACCGCCACGGCCATGGAACATGCGCAACTGGATGTTGTGCGAATTGGCCAGCGCATCAAACAAGGTGACCAGCGCAATCTCGGCACGGTAGAGCTCCCAGTTACTGGTGAAAATGCCGCCGTCTTTATTGCTGTCGGAATAACCCAGCATGATGTCTTGTTCAGCGCCACTGCGCTGCACCAGGGTT
>JBEANP010000055.1:0-12027 GCA_041165385.1 Pseudomonadota bacterium
TATTCAAACGCCAAGTGCCCGGCGCTGCCGTTGCCCGCTGAGCCGTAGTTCAGCTGGCCGGGTTTGCTTTTGGCATAGGCCACAAACTCTTTAAGATTTTTCACCGGCAAATCGGGGTGCACCACATACAAGCTAGGCACCTTGGAAATCAGGGTGATGGGTGCAAAGTCGCGCCCAGCGTCGTACGGCAGCTTGGGGAAGATAAACGGGTTCACCGCCAGTGTGCCGATATGCCCCAAGATGAGCGTGTGCTCGTCGGTGCTGTTGGCCACCTCTTGCATGGCAATGTTGCCTGCAGCGCCGGGCTTGTTTTCCACAAAAACGCTCTGGCCCATGGTTTTAGACATTTCACCGGCAATGGCCCGCGCCACAATTTCCGAACTTCCCCCGGGAGCAAACGGCACCACCAAGCGCAGCGGCTTGCTAGGCCAGGCGCTTTGCGCCCAAACTTGGGACGACGCCAGTGCGGCAGTGGTGGCAGCACCCGCCACCAGAATTTGGCGGCGGCTTGGGAGGATCACGCTAGGGGAAGTGGAATGCATGGTGTTGTCTCTTGTAGCTATAAAGCCGCCATCATGCCAACACAAACCCTCCCATCGCGTCTCAACGCCAAAAAAAAGCTGTGGGTACCACCACAGTGCCCCCCAATTTAGCGGGTCCGCTACCATGCAAGCCTTGTTACCTGGGCCACTCATGTCTACTGAATCCGTCTCCAAATTCACCTCCATGCGCGCGTTCACCCAGCGCGTGTGGGCGCTGACCAAGCCCTACTTTGCATCAGACCAAAAATGGCAGGCACGCGGCATGCTGGCCGCCATCGTGGCGCTGAATTTGGGCATGGTCTACATGGCGGTGCTGTTCAACGACTGGAACAAGCTGTTTTACGACGCGCTGCAAGACAAAAACGCCGACGTGTTCTGGGCGCAGCTGGGACGCTTTGCGTACCTGGCATTCGCCTTCATCGTGATTGCGGTGTACAAGTTTTACCTGACCCAGCTGCTGGAAATGCGCTGGCGCGCCTGGATGACTGGCCACTACCTGCAGCGCTGGCTGAGCAACCACGCGTTCTACCAACTGGAGCTGGCGCGCTTTGTTGGGCAGGCCAACCCAGACAACCCCGACCAGCGGATTCAAGAAGACATCAACCAGTTCACCACCTACACCATCTCGCTAAGCATGGGCTTGCTGAACGCGGTGGTCACGCTGGCCAGTTTTGTGGGCATTTTGTGGGGGCTCTCGGGCGGATTTGCGTTCAATCTGGGCCGCAGTGAGTACAACATTCCGGGCTTTATGGTGTGGATGGCGCTGCTGTACTGCTCGGCAGGCAGCGTGATTACCCACTACATGGGCCGGGCGCAGATTCCGCTGAACTTTGAGCAGCAGCGGGTGGAAGCCGACTTTCGCCACCACATGGTGCGGGTGCGCGAGTACAGCGAATCCATCGCGCTGGACCGGGGCGAGGCGGTGGAGCGCCAGCAACTGGACCTGCGTTTTGGGCGGGTGTTGGGCAACTATTTGCAGCTGATCCGGGCGCAAAAGCGGCTGATCTGGTTCACCAGCTTTTTTGGCCAGGCGGCGGTTATTTTTCCGTTTGTGGTGGCAGCACCGCGCTTTTTCAGCGGGGCCATTCAGTTGGGCGAGCTGATGCAAATATCAAGCGCCTTTGGCCAAGTGCAGGGTGCGCTGAGCTGGTTTGTGGACAGCTATAACACCCTGGCCACCTGGCGCGCCACGACCGACCGCCTGACCAGTTTTGAAGCATCATTTACGGCTCTAGCGCCCGTAGATACTAGCTTAGTAGCTCCTAATTCAGGAGCACTGGAAGCACAAGACCTGCACATTGAGCTACCAGACGGCACCGCGCTGCTACACAACACCGCGTTGCACGCCCAGCCCGGCGACCGGGTGCTGCTGCAAGGCCCGTCGGGCAGCGGCAAGTCGACGTTGTTTCGCACGCTAGCGGGTATTTGGCCGTTCAGCCAAGGCGCGGTGCAGTTGCCGGCCAACAGTATGTTTTTGCCGCAGCGGCCCTACTTTCCCAATGGCCCGCTGCGCGACGCGTTGGCCTACCCCGAACCCGCAGCGACGTACACAGACGACCAACTGCGCCAGGCCTTGACCAATGCCCTGTTGCCCGCGCTGGCCGGCCAACTGGACCGGGCCGACGCCTGGAGCCAAAAGCTCTCGGGCGGTGAACAACAACGCCTGGCCCTGGCCCGCGTGCTGCTGAAACAACCCCAATGGATATTTGCCGACGAAGCCACCAGCGCGCTGGACGAAGCCACCGAAGTTTTGGTATACAACCAGCTGCTAGCGCAGGTGCAGCGGTCGCAAGGTGCTCTTATTTCCATAGCGCACCGCCCGGGCGTGGCCGCGTTTCATAACCGGCGCTGGACGCTGGAATCTGCACCAGAAGGCGATGTGAGTGCCAGCGCTGGCCGCTACACGGTGGTGCAAACTGCGCTGCCGCCAGTGGCTAATTAACCAGTGATCAGCTTTAAGTCCAGCGCGCGCTCGGCCAGCCATACCAAAGCCAACACCATGGTCAGCACCGAGCCGCCCACCAGCACACCGCGCCGGTAGAAAGTGGTGCGGCGCAGTAGGTAAGCCAGCGGCAAAAACACGGACACGATAGCCAATTGCCCGGCTTCCACGCCCAGGTTAAAGCCCACCAGGCTCAGCACCAACGCGCCTTGCGGCAGGCCCAATTCGGCCAACACGCTGGCAAAGCCAAAGCCATGAATCAGCCCAAAGCCAAAGGCCACCATCCAGCGCCCATGGTTGAACAGCGGCACCAGGTTATTGAGTGCTGCCACCACCACCGACACCGCAATGGCCGACTCCACCAGCCGCGAGGGCAACGTCACCAGCTCCAGCGCCGCCAGCGACAAAGTAATGGAATGCGCTGCGGTAAACGACGTCACCACCCACAGCACCTCGCGCAGGGCCTGGCTGAACCGGTCCACCGGCCGCCAGCGCCCTTGCTCGCGCACCAGCACCAAAGGAAGCAGCAGCGCCAGCAAAAACAGAATGTGGTCAAACCCGATCCAGATATGCCATACACCCTGCACAAAAAACTGCGCCAGCTGCGCCCAGCCGGACACTGCTGTGGCTGTAAACGTCTGGCTAGGCGCTTGGGGTGACATCACGGCGGACTGCACCTGCCCATCCAGCGTGATGCGCGCCAGGCTGCGGTGGAGCGCGTCCACGTCAAACAGCAGGCGATAGCCCAGTGCCAAGTCTCCGGTTGCAGCTGGGCAATCGCCGGCTAGGCGCAGCACCGTGTAGGCCCCATCGGTGTGTTCATCGACCTGGTTTTGCGTGACCCGCAAGGTGCACGCGCCACCGCGCTGCAAGCTGAGTGCATTCAGCGCCCAGGCGTTGATGTCGGCATGGCGCGCGCGCAGCTCGCCCCAGGTGATGGAGCCGTCGCCATCGGCGTCCAGCCCCAAGGCGAAATCAATATCGCGCAGGGCAATGTCCCACTGGCCGACCACCTGCGCGCCTTGCACATCCAGCACCAAATAGCTGTCGCTGGCTTTGTGGGCGTGGGCGGGTGATGCCAGCCACACCAAGCAAGCGAGACAAACCACCCAAATGCGTAACCGGCTCATGGTGTGCTCCCCAGTTGGCGCATGCGGGCGTCTTCAAAGCCACTGCTGCGCAGCCAGTCCCGTGCGGCTTGGCTGCTGGCGGAGTCTTTGGCGGCCAACGCGGCCTCTAGCAACACGCGCGCATCCCGTGGCTCGCGCTGCACTGCGTAGTTCTCGCCGGCCAGACTCAAAGCGGTGGCCGCATCTTTGCGCAGGCGCAGCTCAAAGCGAGCCTCTTCAGCGCGGTGGGTGGTGTCGCCGCGTGCGCGGGCTGCGGCGTAGCGGTCGGCCAGCATGCGCACGTGCTTTTCAGCGCCAGGCAGTTGCAACGCCGCCTCCGCCTCGGCCAAGCGCAGCAGCAGGCTGTCAGAAGACTCCCACTTAGCCAGCAACTGGGCCACCTCTTGAAAGCGACCAGCATCCAGTAAAAAATCAGACCAGGCCGCCAGCAGGTACACGTCGTCACGCCCCAAAGCCAGCGCCGCCGTGTAGTGGGCTTGGGCTTGCGTGGCCATGCCGCGCCATGCGGCCACCTCGCCCAGACGGGTCAACATCCACAATCGGCTGTCGGGCTCGGTCAAGCGATCAAGCGCCTTGCGCAGCGTGGTGTAGCCCGCTTCCAGCTGACCGTTGTAGGCCTGAGCCAACCCTTGGCAGGCGTCGCCCAGGTTGTTGCGCCCCAAGCCGTACAGGGCGGTGCATTCTTTTTGCGCCGCAGCATAGTCGGCCTGCACCAGAAAAATCGCGCCCCGCCAAGAATGGGCCATGGCAAAAGTGGAGTCGCGCTTGAGCACATCAGCAAAGTCTGCCAGCGCACCCGCAAAGTCGTGCCGGTATTGGCGCACCATGCCGCGCAGGCTGAGCAAATCCAGCGGCAAAGGCTGGGCAAATTGATTGACCACTGCCTCGGCGTAACCCACATAACGTGGATCGCCCCGAGCGCTGGCCACGTCAAAATAGGCCTCGGCCAGCTGTGCAGCCACGGCAGCATCGGTGGGGGCCTTGAGCAACGCCGCGCGCAGCCGGACTAGCTGGCGCGCCGTAGCGTCGCCGGCGCGCACCGCTAGCTTTTCGAGCACTTCGGCGTCAAGGGTAGGGGTTCGTGGTGCAGCTTGGACACCGGTAGCGGCGGTCACGGCTAACGCCAGAGCCATGGCTAACTTGGCCACATTGGCAAACTGGATTGAAACCGCAGAAGTTTTTTTGAATAGACCTGTCAACGTAAAGGTTCTCCCGTGTGTTGTACATTGGCGCGTCACCTATCGTGGTGGCAGCAAATTTTTCTCTATTGGAGTTCAATCATGAGCAAATTAGTATCTGTTTTGGTCGCAGCAACATTCGCCACTTTGTCATTCAGCGCCTTGGCTGGCTCACATGGCGGTGCCATGAAAGAAAAAGCAGAAGCCTGCAAAAAGATGGACGAAAAAACTGCCGACGAAAAAATGAAAGCCGAATGCAAGGCCATGATGGAAAAAAAGTAAGCTGAGCCGCTTCTTTTTTCTCACTAAAGCGGGCCTTATGGTCCGCTTTTTTTATGCCTGCTGCTGGTCGGACTTCAAAAGACCCTTGAACCCAGCAAACCCCTTGGCCCGCAGCTCACAGGCCGGGCAGCTGCCGCAGCCATAGCCCCAGGCGTGGCGATGGGTGCGGTCTCCCAGGTAGCAGGTGTGGGTGTGCTCCACAATCAAATCCACCAGCGCTTGGCCACCGTTGGGCTGGCCCGATTTGTCACCCAAGTCACGCGCCAGCGCCCAGGTGGCGGCTTTGTCGATCCACATCAGCGGCGTCTCAATCAAAAAGCGTTTGTCCATGCCCAATGACAAAGCCAGTTGCATGGCTTTCATGGTGTCGTCGCGGCAATCGGGGTAGCCAGAATAGTCAGCTTCGCACACGCCGGTCACGATAACTTGCAGGCCCCGGCGGTAGGCCAGTGCAGCAGCCAGGGTCAGAAAAAGCAGGTTGCGCCCGGGCACAAAGGTGTTGGGCAGGCCGCCAGCCTCCATGTGAATCGCCACATCGCGGGTCAGTGAAGTCTCACTCACTTCGCCCAGCACGGCCAAGTCCAGCAAATGGTCTTGCCCGAGCTTGGGGGCCCAATGCACAAACTGCTTTTTAATTTCTGCCAGCACCTCCAGCCGTGCATCCAGCTCCACCACGTGGCGCTGGCGGTAGTCAAAGGCGACGGTTTCCACCCGCTCATAGCGCGAAAGTGCATAGGCAAGGCAGGTGGTGGAGTCTTGACCACCAGAAAAAAGTACGAGTGCGGAGGTGTGCATAGCCACGATGTTAGACCACAGCATGCCCTGACGCAGAGCGTTGGCCCGTACAGCTGCGTTTACATGCAGAAATATGGCTAGCGGTTGAATTGGGCCAATACTCCATCAAATCACGGCACTGATGCCGGTTACTTGGGCCGCGGCGGTGATGGCGGCGGCGCTGTTGCCACCCGGCAACCGCCCATGCAAGCCCCGTTCGGACAACCCCAGTGGCGCACCCGGCTATGGGCTTAGGCCGAAAATCGTGGGGGGAGGTGTTGCAACGGGCTTGGCGGTCGGCGCGGGCGTAATGGCAGCCCAGGCTATTGGCCGTAATCTGATGGATAGCCATAACACTACCAATGCCACCAGTGACGCAAGTAACGACCGGGGCAACAACGTGGCACCGCAGTCCAACAATCACGACATGGGCGGCCAGGATTTCGGTGTAAACGACACCACCAGTTGGGACGACGCTGGCGCTGCGGGTTTTGACGCGGCGGGTGGAAGCGACTGGGACAACTGAGCCCTAAGAATTAGCCACTCCATACATAAAAAAGGCCGCTTTAAGCGGCCTTTTTGCTTGCCCTGGTGCTTATGCCTTCTTGGCGTAGGCGCTGCACCAGCCTTTGCCGGCCACTTTTTTGCCAGCAAACAGGGGGCATCCACCAGCGGCGTCGCTGGCCTTGCCAATGTACAAAGCGCAGTTAGAGCACACTTGACCCGCAGCGTATTTGGGGTACTTTTTGGCATCGGTCTTGGTGCCGTCAGCCTTGTAGCCCAAAGATACGGCTTGTGGGTCTGCATCAGCGACCATGGCACCCTGCGCCCAAACGGTGGAAGAGGCCAGCATGCCTGCGGTCAAACTGATTTGAACCATAAATTCACGACGATTGGTCATAACTATTTCCTAAGTAAAAAATTGAGGGCAACCGAGCTCGTACTCGATCCGTTAACTGGTTGGATGCTACAGGTAGGACTACAAGTCGGCTTGATATGAATCAATACCCAACTAAAACTGTTTTACAGGTTGTCTGGCGCACAGACAACCCACCGGTGTCAATGTTAATTTCGGTGCTTACATCCACTTACCGAGTGTTCACAGGGAAGTAACGTTCATGTGGCCCAATAAATCGTATGCCTGAAGCAACTGAAACCCAAGACTTATTGCCAGAGTTAGTGGCCAAAGTGTATGCGGCTGCGCCCGATGCGGATCGGGGCCGTCTGCTTGAGCACCTGCTCAAGCCACTCGGGCTTTTGTCACTTGCCGGGGTGGCGAACGGTGCTTTTGCACGCTTGGCGGCCAATAGCGGTTGGTCTGGGTTGCAACTCAACGCTGATGATGTACAACGCATTGGCAGACATGAGGTGATTGCACTCGTGAGCCACGTGCAACAGGTGAGCACACACGCCATCGATGGCTTGGGGCAAGTTATCAGTGCGTCGCCTGTATTGGCGGGTACTGCTGCAACGGGCCTGCTTTTGAGCTTACTGCGCAAGCAGGCTACCCAGCGCCCGCCGATCGTAGGCAATGACTTTGACCCCCTGGCGTAACCGCTTGGGATAAGACCCCGCTAAGTATCTGGGTTCACAACACATTCGAATTGAGAATGTGCGGGCAAAGTGCGTCCACAATTAGCCGTTAAGCTTACGAAAAAGCACCCGTCTGCTGCTACAAATGCCTTCTGCCAGTGCATTTGCAGTCATGCTGCATATTTTTTTGGAAATGATTCCGTGACATACACCATTGAACTCATGAATACAGGCTCGGTAGCCAACTTTGTTGCGCAGTTGGATGGCACCTACGAGCACTCGCCGTGGATTGCTGAACGCGCCGCAAGCGCACGCCCATTTTCCAGCCTTGTGGCACTGAAAATGGCACTCGTACATGCGGTGCGCGAAGCCGGGCGCGACGCTCAACTGGGCTTAATTCGCGCCCATCCCGAGTTAGCTGGCAAAGCCATGGTAAGCAAAACGCTGACCGCCGAATCCACCAACGAGCAGAGCAAAGCAGGTCTAACGAACTGTTCGCCACAAGAATTCGACAGGATTCAGCAGCTCAATGCCAGCTACAACCAGAAATTTGGCTTTCCGTTTATCTTGGCAGTGCGCGGGCCGCGCGGTATGGGGCTGAACAAAGCCGAGATCATCGCCACCTTTGAGCGCCGCCTTGGCAACCACCCCGATTTTGAGTTGGCAGAGTGCCTGCGCAATATCCACCGCATTGCCGAAATTCGCCTCAACGACAAGTTTGGCCATTCACCCACACTGGGCAATGATGTGTGGGATTGGGCAGAACAGCTCGCCGCCTACAGCGACCCGGGCTACGCCGAGCGTGGTGAACTCACCGTGACCTACCTCACCGATGCCCACCGCGCCTGCGCGCAGCAACTGGCCCACTGGATGAAGGCCGATTGTGGTTTTGACGATGTGCGCATTGACGCAGTGGGCAACGTGGTGGGGGTCTACCATGGCACTGACCCCGCTGCCAAGCGCCTGCTGACCGGCAGCCACTTTGATACCGTGCGCAACGGTGGCAAGTACGACGGGCGTTTGGGTATCTTGGTGCCTATGGCCTGCGTGCGCGAACTGCACCGCCAGGGCCGCCGCTTGCCGTTTGGCTTCGAGGTAGTGGGGTTTGCCGAGGAAGAAGGCCAGCGCTACAAAGCCGTCTTCTTGGGTTCAGGCGCGCTGACCGGGCACTTTGACGCCGCTTGGCTGGACCAAAAAGACCCCGATAGCGTGTCGATGCGTGAGGCCATGGCCCATGCGGGCCTGTGCGTGGACGACATTGCCAAGCTAAAACGTGATGCGTCCAAATACCTTGGTTTTGTCGAAGTACATATTGAGCAAGGGCCGGTACTCAATGAGATGGACTTGCCCTTGGGCGTGGTCACCTCAATCAACGGCAGCGTGCGTTATGTGGGTGAAATTTTGGGTATGGCCAGCCACGCAGGCACCACGCCCATGGACCGCAGGCGTGATGCCGCCACGGCAGCAGCCGAGCTGGCCTTATTTGTGGAACAACGTGCGTCAGCCGAGCCGCATTTGGTGGGCACGGTAGGCATGCTGGAGGTGCCCAATGGCTCTATCAACGTGGTGCCCGGCAGCTGCAAATTCAGCCTGGACATTCGCGCCACCACCAACGCCGTGCGTGACGCGTGCGCGGCAGACGTGCTGGCTGAGCTGAAAGCTATTTGCGACCGGCGTGGCCTGCATTACCGCCTGGAAGAAACCATGCGCGCAGCAGCAGCGCCCAGCGCGCCCGCATGGCAAACGCGCTGGGAAGCTGCCGTGCAAGCACTGGGCTTGCCAGTGCATCGCATGCCCAGTGGCGCCGGCCACGACGCCATGAAGCTGCACGAAATCATGCCGCAGGCCATGCTGTTTATGCGCGGGCTCAATGCCGGCATCAGCCACAACCCGCTGGAATCTATTACCAACGACGACACAGACCTGTGTGTCCACGCCTTTCAAAATTTGCTCAACCAATTAGTCACTGAAAACCCATGAACACCACCCAAACCGCCGCACTGGACGCCTGGATTGACAGCCACTTTGATGAAGAAGTGCGCTTTTTGCAAGAGCTGGTGCGGGTCCCCACCGACACGCCCCCCGGCAATAACGCACCCCACGCGGAGCGCACCGCCGATTTATTGAAGGCATTTGGCTTTGAGGCGGAACGCTACGCCCCACCCGCTGCCGATGTAAAAGCCGCTGGTCTAGAGACCATCACCAACCTGGTGGTGCGCCGCAAGTACGGCGCGGGCCGCACCATTGGCATGAACGCCCATGGGGATGTGGTGCCCCCGGGCGAGGGCTGGTCGCACGACCCGTATGGCGGTGCGGTGGTGGATGGCAAGCTGTATGGCCGCGCGTCAGCCGTGAGTAAATGCGACTTTGCCACCTTCACCTTTGCCACCCGCGCTCTGGAAGCCTTGCAAACCCCACTCAAAGGCGGTGTGGAGCTGTACTTCACCTACGACGAAGAATTTGGTGGCGAATTGGGCCCGGGCTTGTTGCTGAACAAGGGATTGATCAAGCCTGACTTGCTGATTGCCGCAGGCTTTAGCTACCAAGTGATCACCGGCCACAACGGCTGCCTGCAAATGGAAGTCACGGTGCACGGCAAGATGGGCCACGCGGCGGTACCCGATACCGGGGTGGACGCACTGCAAGCCGCCACCAAAATCTTGAACGCGCTGTACCACCAGAACACGCTGTACAAACAAGTGACCAGCCAAGTCAAAGGCATTACCCACCCCTACCTGAATGTGGGGTTGATTCAGGGCGGCACCAACACCAATGTCATCCCCGGCAAAGTGGTGCTCAAGCTAGACCGCCGCATGATTCCCGAGGAAAACCCGGCTGAAGTGGAAGCCAGCTTGCGCCAAGTAATTCAAGAAGCGGTGGCAGCAAGCGCAGGCATCAGCATTGAGGTGAAACGCATTTTGCTAGCCAACGCACTCACCCCTCTGGCGGGCAATCTGCCCTTGGTGCAAGCTCTCACCTTGCATGCCACTGCGGTGTTTGGCGAGCCTATTGAAGCCTCCGGCACACCGCTGTACACCGACGCACGCCTGTTCTGCGAACAAGGTATTCCGGCCGTGCTGTACGGCTGCGGCCCGCGCACCGTGCTGGAAAGCAATGCCAAGCGCGCCGATGAGCACATAGCCCTGGAAGACCTGAGGCGTGCGACCAAGGTCATTGCCCGAACGCTGGCCGACTTGTTGACTTAATCAATCGCCTCCAACGGGCACGTAGTTGGCGCTTTTTTGGTGTAATTTTGCTATATTTTTAGTAGCTAACTATCTATACTGGACGGGCGCCATCTGCCTATTTATCTCTAAAAATTGGCTTTATAGACCAGTACCTTGAGCGAACGCTGGTCTGACAGATCATCAAACACCTTGGGGTTGGTCACGCGCTGCACAAACGCCAGCTCTGGGGCCAGGGCTTGCATTTGGTCTTGCAGAAAGTCCAGGCCCAACTCAGGCGCGTTCAGACACATCAGTGCATGGCCACCTCGGGTCAGCAAATCAGGCAGGCGACGCATGAGGCGCGCGTAGTCTTTGGTGGCGATGAAGCTGCCCTTTTGGTAGCTGGGCGGGTCCACAATAACCAAGTCATACGGGCCACCGCGCGTGATCTTGCCCCAGGTCTTAAAAATATCGTGGGGCAAAAAGCTGGCACCCGCCGTGATGCCGTTGAGCTGGTGGTTTTGCTGCCCGATTTTCATCACGCCGTGGCCCATGTCAAGATTGACCACTTGGCGCGCCCCCGCCTGCAGTGCCGCCACAGAAAAGGCGCAGGTATACGCAAACAGGTTCAGCACCTTGGCACGCGGATGCGCCGCCACATGGGCACGCACCCAGCGCCGCCCCTCGGCCATGTCGAGAAACAGGCCGTGGTTTTGCCCGGTGAGCACATGCACACGGTAGCGTGCGCCGTCTTCGGTTACCTCGTGCGGATCGGGCACGCTACCGGCCATCAGCCGCGACTCGGTTGGCCCATCGCCACGGCATTGGTACACCCAGTTCAGGGGCTGCCCCGGCATGATCTGCTCCCACCGTGCAGCCAGCGTAGCGTGAACAGCGGCCAGCGCGTCGTCACCCAGTGGCTGGAAACTGGTCAGCACGCCGACTGGCGGAAACATGTCAAAAGCAAGATGCTCGCAGCCCGGGTACAGGCCGCCGCGCCCATGGAATATGCGCTGGGCATCTATGGTCGCACTGGCAGGTACAAAGGTCGCAATGGCGTCTAGCAAGGCTTGCATCGTAGCTTTCATAATTCAAATTGGCGCTTACCATAACCGATGCCTGCATAACACCCCGCCCACCAACTCAACCTGAGCCGCCCATGAAACTTCTTCGCCACGGCCCAAAAGGCCAAGAGAAACCCGCGCTACTACACACCGATGGCACTGTGCGCGACCCAAGCGCCGTTGTTACCCAATGGCCCGGCCAAAAGTGACTGGGAGGTCGAACTCGGCGTCACTATCCAAGAGTGCCAGCGCCTCATCCATGGCAAAAGCACTTATGGCAACTTTGAATGCCGTGAAACGACCTTGTAGCAAATCCGCCACTAATGCTTCATTTTGCTCAAACAGTCGCCAAGCACGAGGGTCATCGTCCTGCAAAAATTTACGCAGACTCTGTAATAGGGCAGAAACATCTACG
>JBEANP010000056.1:0-11993 GCA_041165385.1 Pseudomonadota bacterium
GATCGAGGGTGACGTAAGGCAATACTCTTCTGTGCACATGAAGGGCATTGAACTTATCGCAGGAGGTGTCCCCTGTCCACCCTTCTCACATGCCGGTAAGCAACTTGGTGCAGATGACGAGCGCGACATGTTCCCGGAGGCGCTCCGACTGGTTGCGGAGGCCTTGCCATTGGCGGTAATGCTTGAGAACGTGCGTGGTCTTTTGGACCCGAGGTTTGAACAGTACAGGACCGGTGTGATCGAAACTCTGAACAAGATGGGCTATCACGCTGAATGGAGGCTACTGCAAGCCAGCGATTTTGGCGTGCCTCAGCTTCGTCCAAGATCAATACTTGTTGGCCTCAAGCGCAGCATTGCTCGGCACTTTTCCTGGCCTGAGCCTGGGCTTGTGAAGTCACAAGTGGTTGGTGACGTCCTATACGACCTTATGGCTGCCAATGGGTGGACTGGCGCAAAGCAATGGAGATCAAAAGCCCAAGGGATTGGCCCAACTTTAGTTGGAGGCTCAAAGAAGCACGGCGGACCAGACCTAGGCCCGACACGTGCGCGAAAGGCATGGGAAACATTAAGCGTTGATGGCCGTGGATTGGCAGATGCTCCGCCTGAGCAACACTTTGAAGGTATGCCAAGGTTGACAGTAAGGATGGCAGCCAGGATTCAAGGGTTTCCAGACAGTTGGCAGATATCGGGGAAAAAGACGTCGGCATACCGTCAAGTTGGAAATGCATTTCCGCCACCAGTTGCCAAGGCGGTTGGGGAACGGATTGCAGCAGCTATAAATGCATCATCTGCAAAGAAGGTCCGCAAAAAGGGCGCCGTCATGGTTGCTGAGCAGGTTTGAGGCTTCAACCAAAAATAGCGCTATATCGTCTACTGCACCTGTGGGGGTGGGGGCAGCCTTATGTGTCCTATATGTTTGAGCCTCCCCTCGATTACTAACCCATCATCCCCAACAATTCCGCCACCTTCCTGTCCCTAGCCCCTGGCTTCAACTGGTGCAACGCCAGCAGCAACGCAGCCACCTTGTCGTCCTCACAGTACAGGTAGGCCAATGGCGCACCCATCGCATGGGCAATCAATCTGGCAGTAGGCAAGGGCGGTTCATGCACACCGAGTTCATAGCGGCTGATTCTGGCCCTGCTGCTGGATTCATCAATCCCGATCGCAACGCCGATCTTTTCCTGAGACCACCCCAATTGCTCCCGTAGCTCCTTGATCCGTCTTCCGACGATTGAGGTTGAGCGAGAGTCTTCACTTGCCATGTCACAATGGTCGTGACATCGGTTAAAGTTGTCGTCACGTAAGTCGTGACACAAATCCCAGTCTGTGCATGGCCTGAGTAATCAGTAGCGGCTAGTCACATCAAAGTGTCTGTTCATGCAATGGAGCAAAGCCAAACTAAGCTTTTCAGTCTGAACATGCATCCAGAAAATTCAAATGGAGATATTGGGCAATTTATCAAACACCAGTAGCAGTTCACCTGTTATCTGGGAATCAAAATGAAAGGATTTGAATATGCAAATTGGAACGATTGGTAAGGCATTGATTGCAATAAGTGCAATTCTCATGTTGTACGCATTATCAATGCCGGTCTCAATGGAAGGCAGTAGCATTGTAAACATTCACCTGCTTTCGCGACAAAACAATACCCTAATTATTTCCGGGGTGCTGTTTGTCGGTGGAATAGCACTTTTCTCTGTGTTCAAAATGAAGCAGACAAAAGAGGAAGAGTTAGAGGATAAACAGAACAGAGCAAACCTGCGACAGTCAAGCGAGACACGGCTAAAAGATATTCTGAAAAGGATTATTGGGCTGCTGGGCAGAGCTATGAAGTGGGCTCAAACTAAAACACGCGGACTCTTGACGGGAAAGTTGATTAGATTTGTACTTGGATGTGTAGTTGGCGGATATATGTATTCAACTGTATTTAATCTGAGCTATGCTGCACTCATCAGTGGAATAAGAGACGGTGAAGATTTGCAAATATTGGCGGTGGCGGCGGGAGTGGTAATTTTTGTTGCGACTGTGGTTTATCTGTTCGGCGATCGACCCCTTCTTAAAGCATTTAGAAATCTATTGGTGATTTATTTGACAATATCATTGGTTGACTTCATATTGGTGTGGGCAGTGAGTGGGCGCTTGGAGGGTTTGGATAATACTGCCACAGTTCTTGTGTCGAGCATATTGCTTGCCGCAACTGTCATTCAGATAAGAAAACAAAAGACGTAAATACTAAATATCATTAATCCAGCCCCCTTGGCAATTCCGCCATCGGGGCTTTTCTTTTGCCCAAATTAACCTGAAAGCAAATCCTATGGTTATCCCGTTTCTGGCCTCCACGTTATTGGCCGCAGCATTTACCCAGTTGGGTGCCATGTCGGTGCGGATTGCCATGCTAACCAGTGCGCTCAACGCAATGGCCCTGCTATCCGTCGTGCTTGTCGCCCTCATGGTGTGGCAGCGCCGCAAGGCAAAGCAAGGCACCTACGCCCCTCATTGACGCCATGGCCTGATTAGCCAGGTCGTCTTCCCCCACCAAGCCCCTCGGTTCACGCCCTGGGGCTTTTTCTTTGTCCGTTCACTTTTCAACCCAAGGAGATACCCATGTCCATCGTTTCAACCGTCACCGCCGGATTCATGCCCCGCGATTCATTCCACCGGCCCACACGTTTGTGGCCAACACCCCGTCAGAAACCTTACCTTGAGCAAAACCATGATCGTCGTTCGTGACCTGTTATCCATCAACCAAATCACCGACAACGCCATCAGGGATTTAGTACGGCAACGTATTGAAGACCTTGGTGGCGCTGCCTTTGATGCCAACACGCTGGGCTACTTTCTGGTAGCTGAGAGTGGTGACAGCTTGAAGGCACTGTCGGCACAAATTGGCTTCGACATCCTGTGCAATCGCATGATAGGAGTCCGGTACGGCCACCCAGAATTCACGCCATCCTTCGAGTTCATTGAGGAATTTCCGGCCTGTTACGACATGGTGATAGTGATTGATGACTCGGGTTTTGGCGTCGAGCTTTTCATTCCAAAGGAGACAGGCATCGATGTAGACCTGCTTTGCATGTGCCAAAGGTATGCCTTCAAGACAGAAACCGAAGGTGCCCCATGACGGGCATCAATCACTCGCCACCCACAGCCACCCATCAAGGTGGTTTTTTTACGTCTGGAGATTACGCAAATGAATGAAATTGTCAAAAGTCTAGTTGATCGCCTCGATACCAATTTGAGAGAGGCTTTTGAGGAGCGAGCTGCCATCATGGAATTCGATAGTGGTCTGCACAGAGACCATGCCGAATGCTTTGCCTTGCTGAACTTGATCCATCAAAACCCAACGGTCGTGCTTGCTTGCTTTCAACAGTAAGGCCCCATAAGCAGGCCCATACCCCCAGCAGCCATCGTGATTGCCGTCAATTCCCCATTGCGGGAAAACAGCCACCTTATATGAAAGGCCAATTTGGTCACACATTCGTTCATCAACAAACCAAGGAGTTCCCATGACAGAAAACACGAACGCTGAAACCAGCAACGAGCAGCCAGAAGAGGAAGTAATTGACCCCATCGAGGTTGTCTACACCGGGCAATGCCTAAGCCTGTCCGGCAGGTCCACACTGGATTTTGAAGTAGGGCAGCATCAGCAGGACGAAACTTATCACCTCCGCATTTCCGACAACAGCGGCGGCGGTATGTGGTGCCGGGATTGGTCCAGTGCAGAGGACATCCATGACATCGTATTGGGTGCCACTGAACTGACCTCCAAGAGCCTTGCGCCATTGCATGAAGGCCGCTCCACCAACGGGCCGGGATTCATTCTGGCGGCGCTGAAAGAGCTTGGACTTGTCCGTGAGAGCGCCCTCAACGCACGGCATCACGAGCACGTTCCCAAAGCCACCCTGGCGGCACTGGTGCATGGGCACATGAGCGCATCCAGTGAGCCCCATGTCAAATCCACTCGGAAGAAAGCAAGGGAGGGCTGATTGACCCAGGCCATCACAGCAGCACTCATAGCAGCAGGCATCTTGGGCCTGTCCTTCAACAGCACCCGTCCTATGGCAATTGCAGCCATTGCCGCGCTCACATTCATCTACCCTGCCTTGATCGTACTGGTCATTGTCGGTGCAGGTGCAGCAATCTATCTCAACCACTTCCGCAAGTAATCAACCACCCCCCCCCCCGAAAGGAAACACCATGAACTTCGCTTACGCCGATTCCATCACCATCGCTGCCCACCACGCCTTTGAAAGCGATTGGGATATTCCCACTGACCTCTTGGGCAACACCATCGTGTCCGAAGCTGCCATGCTGGCGGGACTCGACAGTGACCACATAGGGTGCGCCGACTGCCACTGAGTACCCGCGCCTCACCCTCCCCGCAAACGGCCCACCTGCGGCCAGATTGCGCACCCCTCGGGCCACCCGCGCCCAGCCACCCGCCACCACTTCGGTCGGCACCCCCCAGTCCTCCCACCTCCTGACTACTTTCCGTTCACGTTGATCCGCGTATCAGCCATGGCGAAAGTGCGTCAGGAAGTGGGAGGCGTTCTCCCATTTATTTTTGGACACCTATATGACTGAAAACCAAATCATCACCCACACCATCGTTCCTGAATCTGAACGCATGGCAACTGTAGACCGGCTCTTCGGCATCCACTATGTCGTGACACTGGAGCCAACCGTGTTCCGCATGGCCGAACACCTGTCATCGCAGTACAACGGCGGTTACTGGCAATTTCATGCGCTTGGCAATGGCGGCTTCTACATGGCCCCACGGCTGGACACCATCTTTGACGTCAGTTGTGATAACGGTTTTGCGGGCAAGCTGTCCGCTGACGAATTGGGCATGGCTGCTTGTCTGTATGCCTTTAGCAATCTCAGCTTTGATGGTGGCAAGTTTGCAGAGGCCTGTGCTGACCACTATCACCTGCTGCGGGAGTATCTGTTCCAGCATGCGGAGGTCAAGGCAATTCTGGCCGCCATTGATTGACACAATAAACCAGAGCGTATTGCCAATATGACAAATTGACAGAGGGCTTAGCTTGCGATCAGTTACACCTTGCCGATGTAAATGTGCATATTGGCGTATCGGGCAAATCGGGATAAGAGGTTGGCGTACGATGCTATCAATTGAGTAGCTATAGGTCTTTTGGTGGTAGGCGCTTTGAGCCCGTTGACTTAGCCCACAACAGTGGGTTCCAAATCAACCATGCTGAAAGGCGCTACCGTGACTTTGAAAGCGAATGAAACCGCACTCCCGATGTATGAACACTCCCTTGACGATGCAGAGCCGTTACATGCTCGGGATTTTCCCAACCAACCCAAAGGGCGATACAGCGAACCACCGTCCACAATAGCGAACGTCAAGTTTATGCTCGAGCGCTATGGAATCGCGGTGAGCTACAACACCATCAAGAAGAAGCTGTCCATCAACATACCGAATCACAGTGGGTTGGTGGACAACGCAGACAACACCGCAATGACTTCCATCCTAAGCCTTGCCACCCTGAATGGTCTAACCACCGTGCCAATACCGGCCATTGTGGAGGTGTTGGCTGACCGTAACCCGTATAACCCAGTATCGGAATGGATACTGAGCAAACCATGGGATGGAACTGATCGTCTGGAGTCCCTATATGAAACGCTGACAACGCGTCCAGATTTCCCCGATCAGCTCAAAAGAGTAGCTGTCTACAAATGGCTGCTGAGTGCCGTTGCCGCCGCACTGAAAGAGAGTGGATTCAAAGGCCGTGGCGTGCTGGTATTTCAAGGGCCTCAAGGGATTGGGAAAACGAGTTGGGTCATCTCCTTGGTGCCCGATCCAGTTCTGCGTGATCTGGTTATCAAAGTTGATCACCACCTGGATGCAAATAGCAAAGATTCCATCCTTGGCGCGATAACGCATTGGATTGTGGAAATTGGTGAGCTGGATAGCTCCTTCAAGAAGGACTTTGCTAGGCTTAAAGGTTTTCTGACAAGTGATTCCGATAAAGTGCGTCGTCCCTATGCGCGCACTGAATCCGAATACGCACGGCGCACGGTTTTCTTTGCCACGGTCAATGATGAGAACTTTCTGGTGGATCACACCGGAAACACAAGATGGTGGACGATCCCCTTGGAGGCGATTGACTACCAACACGGCATTGACACGCAGCAACTCTTCGCGCAGTTGGCTTTGGATTTAGAAAAAGGCAACCAATGGTGGCTCACCAAGGAAGAGGAGCAGTTACTGGAATCCTGCAATAGTGATCACCGTTCCAACAGCGTTATCAGGGAGCAACTGATGGAGCTGATTGACTTGAGCAAGATTGATGCTCCCGGTAACCACTACAAGTCAACCACCGAATTGTTTGCGATGCTGGGCGTCAAATCGCCGAAGAATGGAGACGCCAAGGAACTCACGGGGATTCTGCGGGAACTTTTTGGTGCATCCAAGAAGGTCAATGGCACCCAAAGGTGGCGTATCCCGTTGCGCAGCTCTGATCTGGAATATTTCAGCCCATGAACCGGGTGCAACGGTTTTTGCATGCGGTGTCACCACCCGCTCTGCCCCGTATGGCCTCCAACGGCTCTGGAAATGCCATTCAATTCAACGGCTTACGGGAAGGGGAGGGAGGTGGGGGCAGTTTATCCACCCTTCTTCTAGGTAATCAAAATTGACTATATTCGATTTTGCGGCCCCTCCACCCCCTTTGCACTGTTCACCGCAACACATTCTCATTTGTGGTGCTTTCAACAGACAAGACGAATGACAGCGCTTTTATAGCGCTCCCGTCGCAATCCAACAGCTCGCGCTTCTGAGGGCGTTGGGCTATCGGTTCAACCTACATGCATTGCCTGCCACTTTGGCGGCTTCGCAAGGTTTCAGAAGCTCAATTAATCACTAACCCCGCCTTTGGCATGACCTGCATCTTGATCGGGCAGTTTGGCCGCAGGCATATTCAAATTGATTGGAATGACATGACAACGAGAGACTTTGAGGACTTCATGAAAACGAGTTCCGGGCACCGTGCAGCAACTATGCTTGCTACACATCGCGTTAAGCCTGAACAGGTTTATGCAACTGTGCTGACCGCTGTGACGCGCGCAATGCCCCGGCTGAAAGACGGTAAAAAGTACACAACGGCGATGCTTTGTGCCCCTACGGTGTGGTCTGAATTGTCACAAGGGGAAGGTTGCGTGGCCGGTATGTGTCTTGCCTATTTGGTGCGCAACAAAATGGTGGCCTTGAGGTTGCATAGGACCCCCTCAGGCAAAGGTAAGAACCACTATTTGACACTGACCACCCCTGATACGGGGTTCATTAAACGAGTCATGTTTGTGGAAGCTAGTGCCAAAGCGCGTTCGATCAAACTTGGTGAAAAGAGCACACCATGCCTGTAATCCAAAACTTCCAAGCGTTCATGGCAACAGGCCTTGTCTGTCCACCAGATAAAAAGAAGATCGAGTACAGCGTTGCCGATGAATTGGGCTTGTTCGTGGAATGCCGCGCTTCCGAGAAATCGGTGCCCACTTGGTACTTGCGTTTGAAGAATGCACAGGGCACTAATGTCTACAAGAAGCTGGGCACCGTGAAAGACATCAGTTTGGCCCAAGCTCGAAAGCTGGTGAAGCAGGTCAGGGCTGAGCATGTGGCCGTGGCAAAAGTCGAGGCGCAACAGCCAGTCCCTGGACAGGCCGTCATGGATTGGGACACCTACATTGATGACCACTTCGCGCCGTACTGCAAGGCCCACATCCGGTCGGCCAAGAAATATGACCAGTTGCACCGCCTGTATGTCAGTCCACGCTTTGGTTCCATGCCGTTGAGCCAGATCACGCGCAAGGATGCACAGGCCATGCACGTGGACATGGTGGAAAAGCAGAAGCTAAGTCCTGCCTCGGCTGACCATGCCATTAAGTTCATGCGCCGCGCCTTGAACCTGGCGGTGCAGTGGGACTACCTGGAAAAGAACCCCCTCAAGAACTTTGAGCTTTTCATGGTGGACAACCAAGTCGAAAATTACCTGAGCGATGACCAGATGCAAAGGCTGCTGGGCGTGTTGCGTACTGATAAGAATCGCCCGGTGTGCCTGATCCTGATGTTGTTGCTGTCCACTGGTGCGCGGTTGAACGAAGTGCTTTCGGCCACTTGGAAAAATGTCAGCATGGAGGGCCGTGCGCTCAAGGTGGACGCCATCCGGTCTAAGTCAAAGCGCAGCCGCTCTATTCCGCTGAATGACTCGGCCATGTGGGTGTTGGAGCAGTTGGACTCACGAGGCAAGTCGGACTACCTGTTCCCGTCACCTGTGTTTGCCAAGGACGGGAAAGACTTGCCGTACACCAACATTACTAGGGCTTGGTATCGCTTGCAAAAGCTGGCCGGTATCAAGATCAGGGCACATGACCTGCGCCATGGATTTGCGTCCATGCTGGTGTCTGGTGGTCGCAGCTTGTATGAGGTACAGCAAATTCTGGGGCACAGTGATCCGAAGGTGACAATGCGATATGCACACTTGTCATCCAAGGTGTTGCAGGCGGCGGCCAATGCTGGCAGTGTGATCGTCCCCAGGATGGAGGCCAGGGCCGCTTAGGGAGGCAGTGGAGGGGCCAGGTGGTTGAAGGTGACTGCTTGGCCCTTGAGATTCCCGAGGCTACACAATAGGGCCAAGCAATTGGGAGAAAACAATGCAAGGTGTGTTTGCAAATCGAACAGCAAGTAAAGATTTCGTCATCAATGAGTTTGAGCGACTGACCGCAAACTGCTGCGATGTCTATATCGCTTCGGCTTTCTTCACCGATGCGGTTGTCGTCGAACGTCTTCTTGCCAAGGGTAACAAGGTCATGATGGTTGTGCGGCTCGGCTTTCCGACAAATCCTGATGCTATCGAGCGTGTGATGCAACACCCTAATCTTCAGTTGCGTGTCTACACGGGTCACAGTTATCACCCAAAGCTCTACATCTTTGGGGATGATGTTGCTCTCGTTGGTTCTGCAAACCTTACACGGGCCGCGTTGCTCACCAATCAAGAGGTGGTGGTAAGCGTAGATTCGCGTGACGACAGATTTGTCGAACTCATGGCGATTTTTGAGGACTACTGGGATGGCGCTGAGGTGCCCACTAAAGCGCAATTGACGGAGTATCGTGAGCTGTTCAAACAGTTTTCCAAACTTGAGAACGATGTCGATATTCTTGCGCAGACGGTACTCGACAGATTGGGCGATAAGTCACCAAACAACATCAATCGTGGGAAGCCCAAGGACAATAAGCAGTCATTGTTCTTGTCCAACTTTCGGCGGACATATCAGGAATGCGTGTACGCTTTTGACGTGGTTCGCACGACATATTTGGAAAGCGGCTATCGAAAGGCAAGCAGTGAAGCAGTGCCTCTTCGCATCGAAATCGATTCTTTCGTAAGCTATGTGAGGGAGCGAGTCGCTGCCGGTGAGTCTTGGTTGGCTGCACCAATCCGTTCCCCTCAAGAGCAAGCAACCCTGATTAGGGCATTGATTGAAGACTGGCGTCTGGTGTACTGGCCCCATTTCGAGGTCACAATTGTTGGCACTAACTACCCACGGTTCAAACGTGTATTTAGCTCTCGGGAAACGATCATGGCCGCAAGTGATTCTGATCTCTTTGATGCGCTGGCGACCCTTCACTCGTTCCATGATCGGTTCCGCTTTTTTGAAGGCGGGCTAGTGACCTGGAAGCGTGAATTCCCTAAATTTAATGACCCTGTCCGAACACGCACGACGCTGGCGTATCTGGTTTATGGGGATGGAGACATCGTGCAACGCATGGCTAATTCGATTTTTGACTCAAAGTACAAGTTGAATGAGTTCGGTCAAGCGAATGTTCAGGAGCTTGTGGGCTGGTGCAATCGTGAAGACCTGCCGATCATCAATGGGCGTACGACAAAGGTGCTGCGCTACTTTGGGTCGAAGGTGCGTCAACTTTGAGCAGGAGGACCGGGGGCACCGAGGATGCGGCTTTGGTTCACTGCGGGATCAGCATCAGTTCGGCGGCTCCGGTTCGGCGTTCGGTATCGCTATTGCGTTGATTCCATTCAAGAAAACGCTATGACCATGCAACCGACCGGACCCAAAAGGTTCGGCAACTGGTTCGGTGAGAGCTGCGGTGCAGGGCGAGGGAGGTCAAAAAGCTGTTACAATTCATGCACTTAGTCTGGTGCAGACGGACACTGAAGCTTGGATTGAAAATCCTTGTGTCGGTGGTTCGATTCCGCCCCAGGCCACCAAACGGTCACGCAAGTGATCACCATGCGGGAATAGCTCAGTTGGTAGAGCGATACCTTGCCAAGGTATAGGTCGAGAGTTCGAGCCTCTTTTCCCGCTCCATGGTTTCTATGTCAAAAGCCCATCCATTGCGATGGGCTTTTTGCTTAGTGCTCCTAATCAATTTCAGCGTATTTGAGCCGCAGCGCGCGCAGATGCTTGTGCCTTTAACGCAAATTCGGCCCGCAGCGCACGAAGCTTTTCTCGCGGATCTTCCTTGATCGTGGTTAGATTTAGCCCCATCTCCGCGATGAAGCGGCTGGGCAACGCAGTGACCAATTCGCGCCCTTTTTTACGGCGTTTGGTCCAACTGACGGCCAGGCTGCGCTGGGCGCGGGTGATGCCCACGTACATGAGGCGGCGCTCTTCTTGCAAGCGCGTGGCCATGTCGTCATTGGCAGCTTCATCGGCTTGTGTTGACCCGCCCAACGATTCGGCACCGTCGCCCATCTTGAAGGGCAGCATCCCTTCGGTTACGCCTACCAGTAACACATGGGGCCACTCGAGCCCTTTGGACGCGTGCAAAGTGGACAAGGTGACCACGTTCTGGTCTTTTTCACGCTCTTGAATGGTAGACAGCAATGCAATGGTTTGTGATACCTCCAACAGGTTTTTGACCTCGCGTTCCGTGATGCCCGCCACATCTTCAATTTGCCCGCCGCAGCGCGCTGCCATCCAATCACAAAACTCCAACACATTGGTCCATTTGGCTGCGGCCACTTTTTCACTTTCCTCGCCATCGTAGAGGTGCTTTTCGTAGCCAATTTCTTTGAGCCACGCTCCCAAAAAGGCAGTCGCTTTTTCGTGCCCCTCGGTATGGCGCGCACGGTACTGCAGGTCGTTCACATAACGACCAAACTCGTGCAAGCTGCCTAGCGCCTTGGCGCTCAATGCTGCAGCCAGCGATGACGAAAACAGCGCTTCAAACAGACTGAGTTTGTACTGGCTGGCATACACGCCCAGCGTGCCCAGCGTGGTGTGGCCAATGCCGCGCTTGGGCGTGGTCACGGCGCGCAAAAAAGCCGGGTCGTCGTCGTTGTTGGCCCACAGGCGAAACCAGGCGCACAGGTCGCGAATTTCAGCCCGGTCAAAAAAACTCTGCCCGCCCGACACTTTGTACGGAATATTGGCCTTGCGCAGCGCTTTCTCAAACGGCTTCGCCTGGTGGTTTGCCCGGTACAGCACCGCAAAGTCGCGGAACTCTTTGTATTGGGTGCCGCTTTGCGTGCCCTCGGCCCGCAGGCTCTGAATGCGTGCCACGGCGCGCTCGGCTTCGTGTTCTTCGTTGTCAGCATCCACCACGCGGACCGGCTCGCCTTCGCCCAATTCACTGAACAGCGTCTTGGGGTACAACTTGGGGTTGGGGCCAATCACGTTGTTGGCGGCGCGCAGGATGGCGCTGGTAGAGCGGTAGTTTTGCTCCAGCGTAATGACTTTGAGCGTCGGAAAATCGACAGGCAGCTTTTTCAGGTTGTCCAGCGTGGCGCCGCGCCAGCCATAAATGCTTTGGTCATCGTCTCCCACGGCGGTAAAACGTGCGCCGCTGGCCGGGTTTCCGCCCGCTAGCAACTTGAGCATTTCGTACTGTGTGGCGTTGGTATCCTGGTACTCATCTACCAAGATATGGCCCATCAGCCCTTGCCAGCGTTGCCTAACCTGCTCATGATTTTGTAGCAACTTGAGCGGTAGGCTGATCAGGTCGTCAAAGTCCACGC
>JBEANP010000057.1:0-11967 GCA_041165385.1 Pseudomonadota bacterium
AACGCTTCGACTGGCTTGCCATCGAGCATGAAGGTGATGACTTGGGGCGTCACTTCAACCAATTTAGTAGGGGCGTTCATATCAAGCCACCTCGTGAGGAAAGTATTTTTGAACACAGCGTACTGGATTAGGCGCCGCCTGCCCCAAGCCGCAAATAGACGCATCGGTCATGACCACGTTCAGGTCTTCCAGCGTTTCGTTATCCCATACCGATGCTTCTAATAGTTTGGCAGCCTTGGCGGTACCTACGCGACAAGGCGTGCACTGGCCACAACTCTCGTGGGCAAAAAACCGCATCATGTTGAGCGCCGCATCGCGCGCTTTGTCGTTCTGGCCCAGCACGATCACCGCTGCAGAACCAATAAAGCCGCCATGTGGCTGGAGGGTGTCAAAGTCCAATGGCACGTTGGCCAAACTGGCGGGGAATATGCCGCCTGACGCGCCACCAGGCAGATAGGCATAAAGCGTGTGGCCTTCCAGCATGCCGCCACAGTATTCTTCAATCAGTTCTGTCAGACTAATGCCTGCCGGTGCCAGTTTTACGCCAGGGTGTTTGACGCGACCGCTCACGCTAAAGCTGCGCAGACCCTTGCGTCCATTGCGGCCAAAGCTGCTGAACCAGGCTGGGCCCTTTTGAATGATGTCGCGCACCCAGTACAGGGTCTCGAAATTGTGCTCTAGCGTGGGCCTGCCAAACAGACCCACTTGGGCGATATAGGGGGGGCGCATGCGGGGCTCACCGCGCTTGCCTTCGATGCTCTCGATCATGGCGGACTCTTCGCCGCAGATGTAAGCACCAGCGCCACGGCGCAACTCGATGTGCGGTAACGCGCACGGGGGGTTGGCTTGCAGCCTGGCCAGCTCGGCTTCCAGAATGGCACGGCAGCCATGGTATTCGTCGCGCAAGTAGATATAGCATGCATCAATGCCCACCACCCGGGCTGCAACTAGCAGCCCTTCTAAAAATCTATGAGGGTCACGCTCTAGATAAGTGCGGTCTTTGAAGGTACCGGGCTCACCTTCGTCAATATTTACAGCCATCAGCTTCGGGCTAGGTTGATCCCGCACGATGCGCCATTTGCGGCCTGCCGGAAATCCGGCCCCGCCCAGCCCGCGCAGGCCCGAGTCTTCCATCGCTTTGACGGCACTTTCAGCGTCTTGTGTACCGTTGGCCAAGGCAACTGCCAGTGCATACCCTCCGTGGGCCAAGTAGGCGTCGTATCCGGTATAGCCAGGCGCCACCTCAACAGCATGCGGATAGGGCGAAACACTGCGCTCTGCGAACACAGATGCTACAAAAACAGTAGCTGCAGACGCAGACGGATGTTGCGCTACAGCCGAATTAACCATTGAAATAACAGATTCCACCGTCGCCAGCGGTACTGGGTTCTGGTGCACTACAGCCACCGGGGCTTGCTCACACCGGCCCACACAGGGGGCGGGAATCACACGCACGTCTTGGTTACCCAACAACTGGGGCAAGCGTGCCAGCAAATCTTGGGCACCTGCAAGCTCACAACTCAAACCATCACACACACGCACGGTGAGCCCGAGAGCTTTGTCATCACCACGCACCACCTCAAAGTGGTGGTAGAACGTGGCGACTTCAAACACTTCGGCCATCGGGATATTCATCTCTTTGGCCAGGGCCACCAGATGACGGTCGTGTAGGCAACGGTAGGCGTCGTTGAGCTTGTGCAGATGCTCAATCAACAAATCACGCCGGTGGCCGCCTTCAGGAGAAGGCCCCACCAAAGCGCGCACTTCTTCCAGTGACACGTCATCCGCCTGGCGCCCTTTGAGCTTGCTTTTGCGACGAATGCGCTCGCGCATATCGTCCACTGTGGCCAAAGCTACGGTCTGGATTTCAGGTGTTTGCATAGTCACTTTTTGAAGCAAAAGTTAGAAAGTAGGGTTTAAGGTCGTCAAGCGAAGAATTTCGCCACGCTGAGCAAAGTGCGGTACACGCCCCAAGCCAACGGAAGGCCCACAGCCAGCCAAGCAAAAACCACTACCGCGGTAGGAATGCTGTCGGCTGCGCCACTGCTAACACCGACTTCGGAGGCGGCTGCGCGCTCATGTGCCAGCTTTTTCTCGTCAGCAAGTTCTGCATCGGTCATAAACCACTTGTTGTCCAAAGGACGCACCAGCAGGTTACACACCAAGCCCACGACCAACATGCCCACCAAGATGTACATGGTTTGGTTGTAAACCTGCTCACGTGGAATGCCAAGGCCAAGCTGGTATTCACGCATGTAGTTCACCACCACAGGGCCCAACACACCCGCTGTTGCCCAAGCGGTCAACAAACGGCCATGGATTGCACCCACCATTTGCGTACCGAACAGGTCGGCAAGGTAAGCAGGAACGGTGGCAAAACCACCGCCATACATGCTCAAAATCACACAGAAGGCGCCTACAAACAACACAATGCTGCCCGCTGCTGCACTGCCGGGAACGCTGAAGTACATCAAGCCACCCAAAACGAAGAACACGATGTACGTAATCTTGCGGCCCATCTTGTCTGACAAGCTGGCCCAGAAGAAGCGGCCACCAATGTTGAACAAGCTGAGCAGCGCGGTAAAGCCTGCAGCCACAGTGGCAATAGCGGCCAATTGGGCTTTGTCCAATTCACCAAATTTTTGTGCTACGCCAATCAGTCGGCCACCAAACACCTCTTGCAACATAGGAGAGGCCATTCCGATCACGCCAATGCCGGCGCTCACGTTCATGCACAACACCATCCAAATCAGCCAGAACTGAGGAATGCCCCAGACCTTTTTCACATGCACGTGCTTTTGCGTAATCATGGCGTTAGCTTGTGCAGGCGGAGGAGTCCAGCCTGCAGGCTTCCAGCCGGTTTCAGGTACGCGGTAGCCAAAGGCACCCGCCATCATGAACACAAAGTAAATCAGCGCCATCACCACGAAGGTTTGCATTACGCCCACATCGGTGGGGGTTGCAAACGACTTCATCAAGTCAGCGGCGAGTGGCGAGCCAATCATGGCGCCGCCACCAAAGCCCATGATGGCCATGCCGGTGGCCATACCGCGACGATCAGGGAACCACTTGATCAGCGTAGACACTGGCGAGATGTAGCCCAGCCCCAAACCGATACCGCCGATAACGCCGGAGCCCAAAATCATCATCCAAAATTGGTGCAAATAAATGCCCATTGCGGAAATCAACATGCCGCCACACCAGCACACAGCTGAAACTACTCCTGCTTTGCGTGGGCCAGCGCGCTCGAGCCAGCCGCCCCAAGTGGCAGCGCTAGAACCAAGCAACACAAAGAACAGGGTGTACATCCAACCGAGGGTGGAGATTTGCCAGTCGCATGTGGTGGTGAAAAGCTGCGCCCAAAAGCCCACATCGGGGCCGCATTTAATGGCCTCTTTGATACCTAGTGCCTTAGATAGAGGCAACCAAAACACCGAAAAGCCATAGGCCATACCGATGCAAAGATGAATGGCTAAAGCCGCTGGCGGTACCAGCCATCGGTTAAAGCCCGGACCCGCAATGATGCGTTCCTTGTCCAGCAAGCCTGGTGATGCAGTTGACATTGTTGTCTCCAATTCGATGGTTATTGTTTGATACGTACTCTCCATACGTGCCGCGAAGTATCGGCGCGGCTATCTGACCAGTCCAATTGAATCGACACATGGGGTCATTCAAAAAATAAATGTTCTACCCCAACCCCATACATACCCAAACACATTCCGGGCAGGCTTGGGTCACACAGCCAGTAATCCGCTGTGCGCAGCTGCGTGGCGCAGCCAGGCGCCGTCTTGCGCCAAAGACAATCCTGCCTCTAGGGCACGCGAAGGACGCGCTTGGGCATGCAAAATAAAAGCAATAGACGTGCGCACAATGGGTCCAACCAGTGGCAGGGCTGTCAGCTCCCGGTACCCACGCAATGTGTCCACCAAGGCGCCCGGCAACACGCTGCACACATTGCCGTCCACCACGCTGAGCATCATGGTCATGATGGAATTGGTTTCCATGGCTGGCTGCACCGTTACCCCTGCGACGCGGAATGCAGCGTCCACAATAGTGCGGTTGTGCATCTCTGGTGTCAGCAGGCACAACGGCAGTTCGGCAGCGTCCTTCCACTGCATTGGCTCACCAATGTGCAAGCCGTCTTTGTGGCGCTTGTGCGCTTTACGTAGCAAAAAGTAGTGCTCGGTGTACTGAGGCCAAGCCTGTAAGCGGCGGTCTTTGACGCGCATGCGCTCGCTGTAGCCCAATGCCATGTCGATAGATAACTCCTCCAACCCCTGCTCCAACGCAGTAGAACTCAGCGACAACACAATAGGCTGAATGCCCGCATGCCGGGCATTCAGCATCGCTGCAAAACGCGCGGCAATGGGCACCGCGGTAGGCACAGCCGCGATGCGCAGCGGTCCACGTGGTACGTGGGTTTCGCTTTTCAGGTCTTGCTGCAGGTTGGCATGCTCATGCATCATCATTTGCGCTGAAGCGAGCACACGCTCACCTTCTAGCGTCAGGCCCGCATAGGTGCGGTCGCGCTTGACAATGACTACATTGAACTCGGCCTCCAGGGCGCGGATGGCATTGGACAACGCTGGCTGCGTAATGTGACAAGCCAGCGCCGCGCGGCCAAAGTGCTTGTGCTCGTTAAGCGCCACCAAATAGCGCAGTGACGATAAAAGATTCACCGCACGCCACCCAGCTTAAGTGCTCTTGCTGATGGTGATGCTGGGGAACTTGGACGAAAAGTCTTTGTTCTTGGCTGCAATCGATACCGCCACCTTGCGGGCGACCGCTTTGTACAACGCAGCCACATCGCTGTCCGGATCCGCAACCACGGTGGGCTTGCCACTGTCGGCCTGCAGGCGAATTTGCATATTCAGTGGCAGTGCACCCAGATAGTCCATACCGTAGTCAGCGGCCATATTTTTACCGCCATCGGCGCCAAAAATATGCTCTACGTGGCCGCAGTTGCTGCACACGTGTACCGCCATGTTTTCCACAATACCCAAAATAGGCACGCCCACTTTTTCAAACATTTTGATGCCCTTCTTGGCATCCAGCAATGCAATGTCTTGGGGCGTGGTGACCACGACCGCGCCCGTCATGGGCACGCGCTGGCTAAGGGTCAATTGAATATCGCCAGTGCCGGGCGGCATGTCTACGATCAAATAGTCCAAGTCTTTCCAATTGGTTTGGCGCAGAAGTTGTTCCAACGCCTGAGTGGCCATGGGGCCGCGCCAAATCATGGCCTCATCTTGTGCCACCAAAAAACCAATCGACATCACCTGCACGCCGTAATTTTCCAAAGGCTCCATGGTCTTGCCATCCTCGCTGTCGGGGCGGCCTTCAATGCCCATCATCATGGGCACGCTGGGCCCGTAAATATCGGCATCCAAAATACCCACATTCGCGCCTTCTGCCGCCAGAGCCAACGCCAAATTGACCGCCGTGGTGCTCTTGCCCACGCCACCTTTGCCAGAGGCCACGGCCACAATGTTTTTAACGCCCGGCAACAACTGCACACCACGCTGCACCGCATGGGCCAGCACTTTGGTATGCACATTCACGGACACGTTGCCCACACCTTCAACGCTCTTTGCAGCCGCAATCAAGTGGTTGCGAAACGCGGGGATTTGGCTTTTGGCGGGGTAACCCAGCTCAACATCAAAAGCCACATCGCCAGCCGTTAAAGAAAAGTTGCGGATGGATTTGGTAGTTACAAAATCTTTGCCCGTGTTGGGATCGATCACGCCCTGCAAGGCGGCCATGATTACTTGTTCAGTCAATGCCATTAAAAACTCCTGTTGCTTTGAGTCTATCGAATACCGGCGCGCCTGAAATTCTTGCGGGTTTACCCCGTATTTCCAACGCCTTGGGATACTACTTTGGGTTTCATAATGTGCAGTATGCGTATTGCCGTACCAAAGTCCCCCGCAGGTCTGCTGCTTACAGGTGGTGGCGCGCGTGCTGCCTATCAGGTGGGCGTGCTAGAGGCCATTGCTGACCTTCGTCTGGCCTGCGGCGCAGGCGACCAACCCAACCCATTTCCCATTATTTCAGGCACATCAGCCGGCGCCATCAACGCAGCCGCCTTGGCCTGCGGGGCTGACGACTTCGACACCACTGTGCGCCTGATTGCCAAAACGTGGCGCGAATTTCATGCACACGACGTGTACCGCTCCGACCACCTGAGCATGCTGCGCTCTGGTGCCACCTGGATGACTTTGCTGTCAGTAGGCTGGCTGGTAGCCAAGTTTCGCCGCATCAAGCCCAAGTCGCTACTAGACAACTCGCCATTGGGTGAATTGCTCAAACGTCTGGTGCCACTTGAAAGATTGCCGCTGCTGATACGCCGCGGGCACTTGCAGGCGCTGTCAGTTACCGCATCGAGCTACAGCACCGGCGACCACATTACTTTTTTTGAAGGCGATAAGCGGCTGATGCCATGGATACGCACTCAGCGGCTCGCGGTACGGGACAAAATTACCCATGCGCATTTACTGGCGTCGAGTGCAATACCATTTGTGTTTCCGGCCACCGAGTTGCACGTCAATGGGCATTCCGAACATTTTGGCGATGGCTCCATGCGCCAGTCCGCGCCTATTGCACCCGCTATCCATTTGGGAGCAGAAAAGATACTGGTAGTGGGTGCTGGACGCATGCATGAGCCTAAAAATGAAACGCACCTGCATACCACCAGCACCTACCCAAGCATTGCGCAAATTGCAGGGCACGCGTTGTCCAACATCTTTTTGGATGCGCTGGCAGTGGATGTTGAGCGGGTTCGACGTATCAACCAAACCATCAAACTGGTACCCGAAAACTTGCGCAAAGACAGCGCGTTACGGCCCATAGAACTGTTAGTCATTGCCCCCAGCCAGCGGCTGGACGCTGTGGCAGCGCGCCACATTGACGAATTGCCCCACGCCGTGCGCACTATGCTGGGCGCTGTGGGTGTGTCGTCTGCCAAAGCCGATGTAAAAGGTGCCGCGCTGGCAAGTTACTTGTTGTTTGAGTCGGGTTACACCAGCGAGTTGATGGCGCTGGGCTACGCCGATGCGCAAAAACAACGGACTGAAATGTGTGCTTTCTTTGGCTGGACTGATCCACAAGCACCTCCCGTATTGCCCGACAAGCCAGCGTTTGTGGAGCGACGAACCGACCCGCTGCGCCTGCGTTAGCAAAATCAATAAGTAGCGTCGGATTAAATGAGCGCGCGTGCTTTGAATGGAAAATAACGACCCTACCTCAACATTGATGCCCCTGTGAACCACCCCATTGCCCACGCTGAACTGATATCTACGTACCGGCGCGCCGAAGCCGAAGCCGCGCACAAATACGGGCTGATCAAACTGGTGGAGAAAAAAGGCCCGAAAGCGATTCAGACGGCGATAGATACGGCCGCCAAAGCCGCAAAGCGGCGAGACAGCTATGCCAAAAAACTCGCCGAGCTCGGCCTGTTGCTCAACGATTGAGCACCCCCCACGCAGCCCGCGCCCAGGCAATGCTGCCCTCCTCGTACAGGATTCCCTTTTTAAGAATCAAGTACTGCAATCTTGCTGCACGCGGCATAGCATCACCCCGCGCAAAGTCTCGCACTTCGATCGCGCGGTAGTGCGCCAGCTTCTCGGTGTGCTGGGCGATGCGGGTGCGCAGCTCGCCGCTTAAATCCACCTCGTCCAGCGCAGCATCGGCCCGCAGCTTCACGGTGAATTCGTCGCGCAAATCCATGGGCACGGCGGGCGCCCGGGTCCAACGCACCAATTCAGTTCGCCCGGCGGGCAGCACCTTGTATTCGCGCTTGCGGGTGGCGCCAGCGTCGGGCGCAGTGTCCGAGACGATCCAGCCTTTTTCTTCCATGCGGGCCAGCTCCCGGTAAATCTGCTGGTGCGTGGCATGCCAGAAGTAACCGATGGACTTGTCAAACCGGCGCGCCAGCTCGTATCCTGACGACGGTTTTTCAATCAGCGAAGTAAGCACGGCATGGGCAAGCGACATGCGGTCAAGTCTAAGCGCAGCCGTCTGACTATGCAACTAGTTGCATAAATTTGACTAAACTTCTACACTGCAACTGGTTGCATAGCCGTACATGCCTTTTTACCTGCCGCCACCCAATACGAACAACAGGAGACCGCTGAAATGACCATTGCCACGCAGAACTACCCCCACATGCTTGCCCCCCTGGACCTGGGCTTTACCACCCTTAAAAACCGGGTGCTCATGGGCTCCATGCACGTAGGGCTGGAAGAAGCCAAAGACGGCTTCACCCGCATGGCAGCGTTCTACGCCGAGCGCGCCAAGGGCGGTGTGGGCCTGATCGTGACCGGCGGCATTGCACCCAATGACCGCGCCCGCCCCATGCCAGGCGGCGCGGCCATGACCACTCAAAAAGAAGCCGACAAGCACAAGGTGGTGACCGAAGCGGTGCACGCCGCAGGCGGCAAGATCTGCATGCAGATCCTGCACTTCGGCCGCTACGCCTACCACCCAGAACTGGTAGCCCCCAGCGCGCTCAAGGCGCCCATCAGCCCTTTCCGCCCCCACGCGCTGACAACAGAAGAAGTGAGCCAAACGATTGAGGACTACGCCAACGCCGCCGCGCTGGCGCAAAGCGCGGGTTATGACGGCGTAGAAATCATGGGCTCTGAGGGCTACCTGATCAACGAGTTCATCGCCCGCCAAACCAACCAGCGCGACGATGAATGGGGTGGCATTTATGAAAACCGCATCCGCTTCCCGTTAGAGATCGTGCGCAAGACGCGCGCACGGGTGGGAGCCAACTTCATCATCATTTTCCGCCTATCCATGTTGGACTTGGTGGAAGGCGGCTCAACGCTGGATGAAGTAGTGCAACTGGCGCAGGCTTTGGAAGCCGCTGGCGTGACCATTCTGAACACCGGCATCGGCTGGCACGAAGCGCGCATCCCCACCATCGCCACCAAAGTACCGCGCGCGGCGTTTGCCTGGGTCACCGCGCAGCTCAAAGGCAAAGTAAAGATTCCTCTCATCGCCACCAACCGCATCAACACCCCTGAAGTGGCTGAGCAAGTGCTGTCCAGCGGACAAGCTGACATGGTGAGCATGGCCCGCCCCTTCCTGGCCGACCCGTTGTTTGTGCAAAAGGCCGCAGAGGGCAAGGCAGACCAAATCAACACCTGCATCGGCTGCAACCAGGCCTGCCTGGACCACACCTTCGGCGGCAAGATCACCAGCTGCCTGGTCAACCCGCGCGCCTGCCACGAAACCCTGATGGTGGACAGCCCCGCCCCCAGCAAAGAGCGCATTGCCGTGGTCGGCGCAGGCCCCGCCGGTTTGGCCTTCTCCACCGAGGCAGCCAAGCGCGGCTTTGATGTGACGCTGTTTGATGCCGCCAGCGAGATCGGCGGCCAGTTCAACGTGGCCAAGCAAGTGCCTGGCAAAGAAGAGTTCTACGAGACCCTGCGCTACTTCGGTAAGCAGATCGAGTTGACCGGCGTGAAGCTGCAGCTGGGGAAAAAGGTCAGCGCGCAAGACCTGACCGCCGCCGGCTTCAAGCACGTGGTGCTGGCCACCGGCGTGACACCGCGTATGCCAGATATTGAAGGCATCCAGCACCCCAAAGTGCTGAGCTACCTGGACGTGCTGCGCGACAAAAAGCCGGTGGGCAAAACCGTGGCGCTGATTGGCGCAGGTGGCATTGGGTTTGACACTGCCGAATTTCTCCTCCATGAGGGAACCAGTCCTAGCCTGGACCCAACCAAGTTCTTTGCCGAATGGGGCGTCGACACCACGTTTGCCCACGCGGGTGGCCTCAAGCCCGCACACATTGAGGCCACACCGCGCAAGGTCTACCTGCTGCAGCGCAAGGCGAGCAAAGTGGGCGACGGCTTGGGCAAGACGACGGGCTGGATTCACCGCACCTCGCTCAAGAACCGCGAAGTGGAAATGATCAACGGAGTAACCTACCGCAAGGTGGACGACGCGGGTCTTCACATCACCGTGGGCGACAAAGACATGGTGCTGCCCGTGGACAACGTGGTCATCTGCGCGGGACAAGACCCGCAACGCGCGCTGCAAGCCGAGCTGCAAGCTGCGGGCGTGAACGTCCATCTGATTGGCGGCGCCGATGTAGCTGCTGAGCTGGACGCCAAGCGCGCCATCAAGCAAGGTACCGAGCTGGCATTGGCGTTTGGTGCGCTGCAGCCCGAAGCGCCAAGCGCGGGTGCTACTCCCACATTGGCCCAAACCCTGCCCGCCCCTGTAGCCGCCAGCCTAAAACTGTGGCACCAGATGATTGCCGAAAACAACCTGGCTGAGCTGCCCACCATCCTGCACCGCAAGGCAGTATTCCGCTCGCCCATGGCACACACTCCCTACCCCAGCGCGCAGGCGGTGCAAGTGATATTGACCAACGTGGCGCAGGTGTTTGAAAACTTCAAATACCACCGCGAATTGGCCAGTGCCGACGGCCTAAGCGTGGTGCTGGAATTTAGCGCGCAAGTGAACGGCAAAGACCTGAAGGGCATTGACCTGGTGCAGTTTGACACTGAAGGCAAGATCGTTGACTTTGAAGTGATGGTGCGGCCCCTGAGCGGTTTGCAGGCGCTGGGCGAGGAAATGGGCAAACGTTTGGCACCGTACATGGCGATGATGAAGGTTCCTCAGGCCTAATTCAGGTACTGGGCGCGCAGGAGACTGGGCCCAAGCGCTGCTGCTCGTGTCCCCCGCCCGCGGCGCAGGCTCCTCCTTTACCTCGCTGCAGCGCTTGGGCCCAGTCTCCTGCTACGACGTCGCGTTTTAGGCGCTCAAACCACCCTCCTGTGGGAGCGACTGGGGCGTTCTGCGTAGGTAAAGGGGGAGCCCGCAGGGCGGAGGACACGGAGCAGAGCGCCACAGTTGCTCACGCAGGAAGCGCGACACGAAGCAAAACGCCCATACCGCCTGCCCCGCGACTCAACAGGAGCGGCGACTAAAATCCTACGCTGCATCCAGAAAGTCGAAACCACATGCCCCGCCAACTCTTCGTCACCACCGCCCTGCCCTACGCCAACGGCAACTTCCACATCGGCCACATCATGGAATACATCCAGGCTGACATCTGGGTGCGGTTCCAACGCATGCAGGGCAACGCTGTCAATTTTGTGGGCGCAGACGACACCCACGGCGCACCCATCATGATTGCGGCTGAAAAGGCCGGCCTTACCCCCCAACAATTCGTAGCCAACATCGCCGCCGGGCGCAAGCAGTATCTGGACGGTTTTCACATCAGCTTTGACAACTGGCACAGCACCGACGCGCCCGAGAACCACGAACTGGCCCGTCAGATTTACCGCGACCTGCGCGACCGCGCCGATGGCAGCCTGATCGAAACCAAAACCATAGAGCAGTTCTTCGACCCCGAGAAGAACATGTTCCTTCCCGACCGTTACATCAAAGGCGAGTGCCCCAAGTGCCACGCCAAAGACCAATACGGCGACAACTGCGAAGTGTGCGGCTCGGTCTACGCGCCCACCGATTTGATCAACCCGTTCTCCGTGTTGTCTGGCGCCAGGCCCGAACTCAAAAACTCCGAGCACTTTTTCTTCAAACTCTCCGACCCGCGCTGCGTGGAGTTTTTGGAAAAGTGGACGCAAGACCCGGATGAGAACGGCAAGCCGAGGTTGCAACCCGAAGTGGCCAACAAGATCAAAGAGTGGTTCAGCGTACGCACCAACCCGGACGGCAGCAAGAGTGAAGGCCTGGGCGACTGGGACATTAGCCGCGATGCGCCCTACTTCGGCATCGAGATTCCCGACGCACCAGGCAAATACTTCTACGTGTGGCTGGACGCGCCCGTGGGTTATCTGGCGTCCCTCAAGAACCTGCTGGACAAACGTGGCGAAAACTACGCCGCCTATATGGCCAACCCCGCACTGGAGCAATACCACTTCATCGGCAAAGACATCGTCACCTTCCACACCCTGTTCTGGCCCGCCATGCTGCATTTCAGCGGCC
>JBEANP010000058.1:0-11955 GCA_041165385.1 Pseudomonadota bacterium
GCGTGCGGTGTTGCCCCTGCTGGAGCGTGCCAAGCACGGCATTGAATTTTTTGGTCTGCATCCTTTTGCCGTAGATCTATGGCACCGCGTCAAGGCCGCGCATGGACTAGCTCGATTTGGCATTTTTTGTGAATTTTTGAGCGCGCTGGCGCAGTGCAAGGACTATCGGCTGTTGTCCAACGCGCAAATCCAAAGTGTGGATAACGATGCGCAGCTAGACCAGATCAACGTGATCCTGAACCGCATCACCAACAACCTGACCGAAGCCATTTCCGCCGCCGATTTGGCGCGTGAGTTGGATATGACCGAGAGCAAGTTTTCCCGCTTCTTCAGGCGCGCTACGGGCAATACGTTTACTGACTTTGTGAACCATGTGCGCATCAACCGGGCGTGCCAGTTTCTGATGGAGTCGGACCGCCAAATCACTGATATTGGCTACGAAGTTGGCTTTAACAACATTGCCAATTTCAATCGACGGTTCTTGGACATCAAAGGCCTGACGCCCCGCGAATACCGCCGCCAGGTGGCCAATCGGTTTGGGGTGCGCCACTAGTTGAGCGAAAATTAATCTATGTGCTTAGACAAAAAGCCTCCGCAAGTTGCAGCGCTTGCGGAGGCTTCGGATTGAATTTGCTACAAATTAAGTAGCAAGAAATTTAGCACCGACGGGCGCTAAGCCATGATTACACCAAAAGTGCATTCACCCGCTTCACATACGCCGCTGGGTCAGCAGGCAAACCGCCTTCAGCCAACAGCGCTTGGTCAAACAAGATGTGGGCCAAGTCGTTGAAGTGCACTGATCCGTCCAGCTTTTTCACCAGCGCGTGTTCGGCATTCACTTCCAGCACGGGCTTGACTTCAGGTGCGGCCTGTCCAGCTTGCTTGAGCATTCGCGCCAATTGAGTGCTCATGCCGTGGTCTTGCACCACCAGGCAGGCGGGGCTATCCACCAAGCGGGTGGTGACGCGCACGTCTTCGGCTTTGTCTTTCAGCGCCTCTTTGAGCTTGGCCAACAAGGGCTTGAAGGTTTCAGCAGCTTCTTCAGCGGCCTTCTTCTCTGTCTCGTCTTGAAGCTTGCCCAAATCTACAGCGCCTTTGGCCACGCTTTGCAGCGGCGTGCCGTCGAAGTCGTGCAGGTAGTTCAGCGCCCACTCGTCCACACGATCTGTCATGAGCAGGACTTCAATGCCCTTTTTCTTGAACACTTCAAGCTGCGGGCTGTTCTTGGCGGCGGCCGCATTGTCGGCGGTGATGTAGTAGATGGCCTCCTGGCCTTCCTTCATGCGCGCTTTGTAGTCGGCCAAGCTTACGCTCACGCTGTCGGTGGTGCTGGATGCAAAGCGCAGCAGCTTGGACAAACGGTCTTTGTTGCCAAAGTCTTCGCCCAGGCCTTCTTTGAGCACTGCGCCAAATTCTGCATAGAACTTGGTGTATTTGCCTGCAGCCGCTTCAGCTTCAGCTTTTTCTTCGGCGCTAACAACATCGGTTACACCGTCCGCTGACTTGGCAGACCCTTCAGTAGCGGCTTCTGGCAACTTGTCGTGCTTGGCTAAGTCCTCCAACATGCCCAACACCCGTTTGGTGCAGCCTTCGCGGATGGCTTTCACGTCGCGGCTTTCTTGTAGCAGCTCACGGCTCACGTTCAGCGGCAGGTCGGCGGAGTCCACCACGCCCTTCACAAAACGCAGGTAGGTGGGCAACAGGGCTTCGGCATCGTCCATGATGAACACGCGTTTGACGTACAGCTTCACGCCCGCCGACTTTTCGCGGTTGTACAGGTCCATCGGCGCTTTGCCGGGGATGTACAGCAGCTGGGTGTACTCAGTACTGCCTTCTACGCGGTTGTGGGTGTGGGCCAGCGGCGCTTCAAAGTCGTGGCTGATTTGCTTATAGAAGTCGTCGTACTGCTCTTGGCTGATGTCTTTTTTGGCGCGCGCCCAGATGGCGTTGGCCTTGTTGACCGTTTCCCACTCTCCGGTCTTGACCATGCCGCCGGGCTGGCGGCCGCCGTTTTCGTCACTCGCGTTAATCAATTCGCCGTCTTTCCACTCTTCCTTCTCCATCTGAATGGGCAGGCTGATGTGGTCGGAATACTTGTTGATGATGCCCTTGACCTTCCAGGCCTGGGCGTAGTCTTGTGCGTCGTCGCGCAGGTGCAAGATCACGCTGGTGCCACGTGCTTCACGGGTGATGGTTTCCACTTCAAATGCGCCACCACCGCTGGCACCGCCGTCGCTGACCCAGCGCACGGCTTCACTGGCCGGCAGGCCGGCGCGGCGCGATTCCACGGTGATCTTGTCGGCCACGATAAAGCCGGAGTAAAAGCCCACGCCAAACTGGCCGATGAGCTGGGAGTCAGCCTTCTGGTCGCCACTGAGCTTGGACACAAAGTCTTTGGTACCGCTCTTGGCGATGGTGCCCAGGTTGTCGATGGCTTCCTGTTGCGAGAGGCCAATGCCGTTGTCGGTGATGGTGAGTGTTTTGGCGTCTTTGTCGAAGGTGACGCGCACTTTCAGCTCAGGGTCTGTCTCGTACAGGCCGCTGTTGTTGATGGCTTCATAGCGCAGTTTGTCGCAGGCGTCCGACGCGTTAGAAATCAACTCGCGCAGAAAAATCTCTTTGTTGGAGTACAGCGAATGGGTTACCAGGTGCAAAAGTTGGGCTACTTCGGCCTGGAAATTCATGGTTTGCTTGGTCATAAGAGTATTTGGTATCTAACTTCAAAGAAAAAAGGAAATTGCCTGTAACGCAGCGAAGCGTGCAACACAGTGAACCCATAATTATGGGCTACCCCTACAGATTTCAAGAGTAGGCGCGTGCCTAGAACTTTTCGTGCGGCTGCAGGTAGCGCCATTGCCCCACGGGCAGGTTACCCAGCATCACGCGGCCCACGCGTACGCGCTTGAGGCCCACCACCTTCAGGCCCACCAGCTCGCACATGCGGCGAATTTGGCGTTTTTTGCCCTCGGTCAGCACAAAGCGCAGTTGCTCGGGGTTTTGCCACTCCACTTTGGCGGGCTTTAGCGCCTGGTCGTCCAGGCGCAAGCCGTGGCGCAGCATTTGCAGCTTTGCGGCAGGGAACACGCTTTGCACGTCACTGGTAACGGGGTCGTCATCGTCCAAGCGGATGAGTTGCTGGGGTTGGCCCGCTCTACCGGAGGCCAGGCCTGGGTAGGTTGCTGCGGCCGAGTTGGCGGCGCTGGCGTTTACCACGCCGGTGTAGGCCACGCGCACCAGGTATTCTTTTTCCATAACCGAGTCTTCGCCAATCAATTGGCGCGCAACGCGCCCGTCTTGGGTCAGCACCAAGAGGCCGGTGGAGTCAATGTCCAGCCGCCCGGCGGGCACCAGGCTTTTGAGCTGACTGCCGTGGAAGAAGAAGCGCGCGTTGCATTCATTCCAGCGGTTTTGCGGCTGCACCAGGGTGATGGCGGGCTCGTGCCCGTCTTCTGCTTGGCCGCTGACCAAACCCAGTGGCTTGTTGATCAAAATGGTGACTTGGTTGGCCTGCTCGCCCTGGGCTTTTTTATCAATCTCGATGCGCACATTGGGCAGCACCTGCATGCCCATCTCTGCCACCACGCCATTGACCTTGACCCAACCCTTGCCAATCCAATCATCAGCCTCGCGGCGTGACGCCAGCCCCAGCTCGGCCATGCGCTTGTTCAACCGCACAGTACCGTTTGCACCTGTCGCTGCAGTGTTTTTTTGTCCTGCTGGAATAGGGCGGCCAGTGGGCTTGGCGGCCGGTGAAGGTGGTGGTGGAGGGGCTGCGCGGCGGAAGGTGGATGGGGGTTTTGAGTCTGTCATTTGCTATAAATTTGGTAGCTGGTTGCGTATATTTTACGAGCGGTAGGGGTATTTTTGGCATGTAAACTTGTCTCACTGCATATTCTTCAAACTCCATTTTCTTACCCCCATGAAAGTTTCAAAAGACACCGTCGTTTCCCTGGACTACACCGTGCACGACGACGAGGGGAATCTGGTCGACGAAGGCAATGAGCAGCTGGTGTACTTGCACGGCGGCTTCGCCGATTTGTTCCCTAAGCTGGAGGAAGCTTTAGCCGGTTGCGCAGTAGGCGACACCGTGACCGTGCAAATGGAGCCCGCCGATGCGTTTGGCGAATACGATGCCGAGCTGATGCGCGTGGAGCCGCGCGACGCCATGCCCGCCGATATTTACGTTGGCGCGCAAATTGAAGGCGCGCAAGCGGACGACGATGGCAACCCCACCGCTACTCGCTTGTTTAGCGTTTTAGACGTGCAAGAAGACCGCGTGGTGATGGACGCCAACCACCCGCTGGCCGGTATGACGCTGGTGTTCAATGCCACGGTAGCCAGCGTGCGCGCAGCCACTGCGGATGAGGTGGCTGTGGGGCACGCTACGGTAGATGCTACAAAATAAATAGCTGTTTGCGTTTATCTAACGGGCGCTAGCGGCCTATTTGGTACTTATCTTGGGCGCAAGACCAATTGGTCTTTATTCATGGTGATGTCAAACTTCGATAGAAACGATTGTCCCAGCAGGGCGTCGGTGTCACCCCCACCGCTTAACCCTACGCCAATCTTGATGTTAGTTGCCACCACGGGGCCGATGGCCACGTTATACCCCTCCACCACCCGGCCTGCGCGGTCGCCGTTGGCGGTGCGAAAAGTGGTGGGCGTGCCGCCAAGAAGCAAAGCCTTCTGCGCAAACCCCTCGCTCACCGTCACCAGCGAAGCTCCGGTGTCCACCATGAACTTGGCCTCAACCCCGTTGATTTTGCCCAAGGCGTAAAAGTGCCCGTCTTGCGAGCGCTGCATGACCAGGTCGCCATTGGCCAGCACCTTGGCCTGCTTGGGTTTCAGGTAATACGTCATGGCCCCATATACCAAGCCCATTACCAGGCACCAAAACACCAGCATAGGGAATAAGCCCATTTGTCGCGCAGAGTCTTTGGTGGCGGGCGCGCCCTTACCACCAAAGTGCTTGTGTGAGAAGGCGGAGAACTTGCCACGTGTGGCGTTGATTTGTTCTTGCTTGGCTTTTTCGCGCTGCAGGTCGCGGTACCAGTCTCGGTCTTGTATGCCCATGGTTACAGCAACGCCATGAGCTGAAGAATGTCGTGCTGCGTGCGGTAGCTGCCAAACGCCTTGATGTCGTGCTCGCGCACGATGGGAAAGGTGTCCAGCATGTAAGTGGCGTCTTTGGCGCTGAGGCCATACAGGTAGAAAAACACCGCATCCAGCGCTGCCATGCGGGCGCGGCGCTCGTCTTCATTCCACACAAACGGCGGCAGCACCTGGCCAGTTGCGTCCACATAGCCCATGTCGCGAGCAAAGGGAGCCATGTCGTGGGCGGTGTAGGTGAGCGCCAGCACCTGCGGCAATACAAAATCAGCTACCGTGGGATGCGGGTGATGGCCGTTCATCAGCTTGGCAGCGCGCATGGCGGCGACGAAGGCGTCGGGCAGGGGTTCGTCAAAGCGCTGGGGGGCGATGACGGGGAGTTGCTCCACTACAAACCAATTTACGTGCTGGCCTTGCACCTTTTGGCGGGCCACAAAGTCGAACGCGTAGCTAGTAAAGTTGCTCAGCAGCAAAGATACGGTGCGTGCGAAGTTGCAACTGGTCTGTGCGTCTTGCGGTAGCAGTACCGGAAGTGTGTTTCCGAATCCGCCGCCGGGCAACATGGCCGCAATCATGGTGCGCATATTGGTGGGAGCAGTGACATCTTTAAACCCCAGGCAATAGCTTAAGCCCTCGGGTAGCGTTACGTTGTTTTGTTTGACCCAATATTGAGGTTTAGGGAAACGCGTTGTATTTGCCTTTTCTCGTTGAGAAATAGGCTCCTGCTGCGCAGCACGGTGCAGATTCGCCTCGTTCACCACTACGTCCGCAGCCCGGTGGTCAAACATTTGCACCATCTTGCCTTCGTACAGCGGCACAGCTACTTGGGTGCCCGCGTCGTCGGTCTTCTCCCAGCGGTTCAGCGCAGCCGGCGTCCAGCCTTGCTTTTTGAGCTCACTGCCCTTGAGGAACAAGTGCGAGTCGTTGGTCATGTGAAACATCGTGGCGTACTTGACCGGCCACACGGTCACATCGGGTTGTTTGCCCAGCGTTTCACTTACCGCACCATGCCGCACCAGCACCGGGTGCTTGGCGTACAGCTTCAAGGTGATGTCGGCATCACGCTGACTGCGAAAGATTGGGGCGGCACCGGTGTTAGGGTTTACCCGCTGAAAGTCGTGTGTGCTGAGCGTGAGCACGCGGCTCGGTTCGTCCAGTTCGGTCAGGCTGTGCAGGTAAAACGCGCAGCGGCTGGGCAGGGGCTGCGGCGGCTCGGCAGCTGTCATGCGCGGCTCTTTGCCAAACACCAGCGCGCAGAACTTGAAGCTGGCATGCACGTCGGGGAAAAACACCTTGCGGTTCTCAAAGTCAAACAGCGCATGCAGCTTGCCGGTGCTGCTGATGCTGCGGAAAAACGCTGCAGCGCCTTTGTCCGCAGCAATGCCACTGGGGGTGATGAGCGCCACCACGCCTTGCGGGTTGATCAACGCCTGCGCACGCTCCACAAACAGGCTGTACAGGTTGACATCACCGCCACCCAGCAGCGGGTAATCGCCGCTGCCTTGCTTGCCGTTGCCCAGCACGCGGGCATTGGCCTCGGCGCGCTCACTGGTTTGCAGGTAGCTTTGCCACAGGGGGGACTTTTTGGTTTTTAGCTCGCCAATCAGGCGCTTGCGGTCGGCCGCGCGTGCCTGGGCAGCTATGTGGGTGTCGCGCTCGGCGAACCATTCCACCTCTTGCAGCTTGATGCGGTCCCACGGCGGGTTGCCAATCATGGCGTCAAAGCCGGGCGAGGTTTTGGTTTTGTCGGCACCACCAAACACGGTGGGGAAACTCGTCCACCAATGGAAAAACGTTTCTTGCGTGGCCAGTTTGCGGGCCTGGGCCATCAGGTCCTTGGCGGCCAGGGTGGCCGCGTCGGTGCCAGGTAAGTTGCCAGCCCCCAACACGCTCACCAAATTGAGGCTGGGGTCTAGCAAGCGGCGCAGCCCGGTGTAGATAGGATGCAGCCCGGCTGCTATTTCTGCATCGCGGGTTGGCGCGTCTTTGGGCAGCTTGAAAAGCGGCGTGAGTTTGCTGGCCTTGTCCACAGGCCAGCCCGGCACCAACCAACGCAGGGCGCGCCAAAAGTCCAGCACTGCCAAGATGGGGGCCACTTGCGTGTTGGCCTCGGTGGCCAACTGTTTTGATAGCTGGGCCTCGGCAATGTCCACATCGGTCAGGTCTGCCACTTGGGCGATGTTGCTGGCGGCCTTGGCCAGGCGGTCAAACTCGCTTTGCAGCAGCAAGCTGCCAAGCGATTGCAGATTTTTTTGCACCTGCGGCAACTGCTCACCATGCAGGCTGTCACCCACTTTCAGGTGGTGGTCCAGAAAGCTCAAGGGCGCGCCCACGGTGAAGGTGTGCAGCCACAGCGCAGTTTTGGCCAGCTCCACGGCCATGGGGTTTTTGTCCACGCCGAAGATGGTTTTCTTCAAAATCATGCGGCGCACGATGTGGCGGTCGTCTAGCTGGGCGTCAGTTACGGCCCAGCCGTGGTCCTTGGCAGCGGTTTTGATGCTGCGCCGAATGTGGCTAATGCGTGCCAGCACCGGGCTTTGCCAGGGGCGGCCACTTTCTACCAAATGTGCAGCCCAAGGCTGTGCGTTGACGTGTAGCGTGGCGGTGGCCACGGCTTCGAGCACCCGGTCGGCCAGGTCGTCTACCAGCGCCACCAAGAAGTGGCCGCTGCCCATGGCCGGGTCGCAAATTTTGAGTTCCAAAATCTGGCTGGCCGGGTCTTTGGCGTCCAGCGCGTCCCAGTCACCGGGGTTGAGTGAGGTTTTTTTAGACAGCTTTTTCAGGTGCGCTTCAAAACCATCCACGCGCTCAGTGGCCAGTTGGCCCACCGATTCACGCAAGATCAGGCGCACCAGATCGTCATGCGTGTAGTAGCTGCCGGACACCTTGCGCGCAAAGCTGGCGGGGGCGGCGGTGATGCGGTTGATTTCGGGTTTGTCTTTGTAGTCGTCTTTGGCCTGCACCTCATGCACCAGGCTGTATTCCAGCAGGCGCTCGTAAATGCCGCCCAGGTGGGCCACGGCCAGGTCGCGGTAATTAATCCAGCCGACAGTCAAGTCTTCGGTGCGGCGCGACAGCGCGTCGATGATGGGGGCCATCACCTTGTCGGGCACCTTGGCACGAGTGAGCAGCAGCGAGCGAGCGCGGTTGAACAGGCCACCGTTGTAGGCCGGCATGCCAATGTCGTCGTCGCCTTCGTCGATCAGCTGGCATACGCCTTCTAGGTCGCGCCAAATATTGGAGAGCGTGCTGGAGAACGTGCCCCCTGCATCCACTTTGTCGCGCACGTCTTCGCGGATGCGGCGCACGCTGTAGGGCGCGTAACGCTCGTCGCGCACGGGCAGCAGGTTGCGGTCTTCGGCGTAGAACAAAAATAGCAAGCGGTACAGCAGCACCAGCGTGGCTTCGCGCACTTCGTCCAGGTATTCGGGGGTGTATTGCGGGCGCGTCCATTGGCCGTAGCCAATGGTGTGGGTCTTGGCGTGCAGGTCGCCCCTGGCCAGCGCGTCGGCCAACTGCGGAAAGATGTCGGCAAACACCCTCGCACCCAGGTCTTGCGAGACTTTTTCTTCGTACAGCCGGGCTTCGTTCAGGGCATAGGCGTGGAAGCTGCGGTTGGTGTTGTCCCAGCTTTGGGGCAAGAATGCGCCACGGTGGAAGAACAAAAAGAACAGGCGCAGCGCATGGGCGGGGGCCACCTCGTCCAGCTCATGCTGTATGCCGCTTAAGCCCAGCGCGGCGGCTACGTCCACTTCAAAAAACTCTTCTGAGCGCGAGCGGGCGTCTTGCCAATACAGCCGCCACACGTTGCCATTGGTCAGCATGCCCCACTTGACGGCGCGGTCAGAAGCTACATCCACGCGGCTGAGGTAACGCAGCATCTGGCTGGACGGTGCGTCGGGGTCAAACGCGTCTTGGCCATCGCCCCGGTCTAGCGGGCGCATCCAGCGTTTGGCTTCCAGAATGGCAATGCCGTGGCGGTAACGGCGGTCGTCTTTGGTTTCGGCTAAAGCCAGCGCCTTTTTATCGCTGCTGGCAAACAGCAGGCAGTCGGGCACCGACTCGCGGCCCTTGGGGTCGGAGTTGACTTGGGGTAGCGTGTCGTCGCCCCAGCCCAGCTCGACCAGCACTTTGTGGATCACCAAGGCCTCGGTTTGGGCTTCGTTAATGGTGGAGTGCGCTCCGAATGGCGCGTACACGGCGCGCAACGCAGTCTCAAACGTGGCAAAGGCACTTTCGCTCCATGCTTGGTTGGGCGGGGTTTCCAGCACGCCGCGCGTGAGGAAGTCTTGGCTGAAAAGTTGCCCTTGCATGTGCGTGTGGTGGGTTTGCTGTAGGTGGGTTGAGTGTAAAGCCCGCGGCTGCATGGAGCCACAGGCTGGTGTAAGCAGCAAATTGCTATTTATTTAATAGCTTCTTACCTATACCTAACGGGGCTGGCAGCTTATTTGGCTTGAAAAATCTGGCTGCGCAGGGCATTCAAATCCAGCACTCGCACGCCGCCGTATTCCACCCGAATAGCGCCTTGTTCGGCCAGTGTGGTGAGCGCCTCGTTCACCCGTTGGCGTGACAGGCCCACCAGGTAGGCTAGCTCTTGCTGGGTGATGCGCAGCATCTCGCCGACGCCGGGGTACAGCACCGGGTTAAACAGCGTGGCCAGGCTGCGGGCCACGCGGATGTCGGGGTTGGTCATGCGGTCAATCTCGCGCGCGGCGATGAACTGGCCCAGCCGCTCGTTGAGCTGGTTCATGATGAAGCGGTTAAAGCCAATCGAGTGGTCTAGCAGCCAGTGAAATGTGTCCACATGCAGGCCCGCCACCATGCTCTTGCGCAGGGCCTGGATGTTGTAGCGGTAGGTCTCGCGCTTCAGGGCGGTGCCTTCACCAAACCAGCCACCCGGTGGCACGCCGGTAAAGGTCATGGTTTGGCCCTGGGCGTTGTCGCTGCTCATCTTCAGCAGGCCATCCACCACGCCAAACCAATACGTCACCGGGCGGCCCATGCGGCAGATGTAGTCACCCGGCGCAGCGTCGGTAATTTTGAGGTCGCCTTCGGCGCGCTTTTGCTCTTCAGGCAGTAGTAGGCGGTACCAAGGAATGGCGTCCAACTCGGTTTGCGTTAAAGGGCGGCGGCGCTGGTGGAGCAGGCTTTCGGTGATGTTTGACATACAACTTTTACGTGGCGTAAGTTAACTTTAAGCGAAGGGAAAACACCTAGTAGGAAAATGTTGAATTGTCGTCCAAACGACATCATAGCGTCAAACTGTAGTTTCATAATTGCCCCACGTCACAGCCCTGTGGCGGTTCAGTGATGAGGTTTTGGGATGCAAACGACTTTTCCGCAATTACTACTCCAACATGCCAGCCAGCGCCCAGGCGACGCTGCCATGCGCGAGAAGGAATACGGCATTTGGCAGTCTTTAACATGGCGCGATCTTGCTGCCATGGTGGAGCAACTGGCGGCTGGCCTGCACCAGGCGGGTCTGCGCCGTGGTGAGCACATGGTTGTGGTGGGTTCCAACCGTCCCCGCCTGTACGCCACCATGCTGGCCGTGCAGTCTTTGGGCGCTGTGCCCATTCCGCTGTACCAAGATGCGGCGGGTGCCGAATGCGTGTTCCCCATCAACAATGCTGAAGTGCGCTTTGCCTTTGCCGAAGACCAAGAGCAAGTCGACAAGTTGCTGGAAGTGCGCGAAAGCTGCCCTCAGCTGCAACATATTTACTTTGACGACCCGCGCGGCCTGCGTAAATACGATGAGCCAGGACTGGCCGCTATCGACGAGCTGCTGGCAGCCGGCAAAGCCTTTACGGCGATTCACCCCGGGTTTTTCAAAGAAGAAGTTGCCAAAATCGCACCCACAGACGTGGCGGCGATGTTCTTTACATCGGGCACCACTGGCAACCCCAAGGGCGTAGTGCATACGCACGACTCGCTTCTGAACCGCGCCCGCGCAGGTGCTGACTTTGACAAGCTCACTAGCAACGAAGAAGTGTTGGCCTATCTGCCACCGGCCTGGATTGGGCAAAACATTTTCAGCTACGCACAGTGGTTGTCGTGCGGCTACGTGGTGAACTGCCCCGAGTCGGCCGCCACTGCCACCATCGATTTGAAAGAGATTGGCCCCACCTACTACTTTGCACCCCCCCGTGTGTTTGAAGGCTTGCTGACCAGCGTAATGATTCGCATGGAAGACGCGGGCACGCTCAAGCGTGGCATGTTTCACTTCTTCATGGAGGTGGCCAAGCGTTGTGGGCCTGCACTCATGGATGGCAGGGCAGTTTCTTTTGTAGATCGTATTTTGTATGCCATTGGCAACTTGATGGTGTACGGCCCCTTGCGCAACAACTTGGGCATGAGCCGCGTGCGCATTGCCTATACAGCGGGCGAGGCGATTGGCCCGGATTTGTTCACTTTCTATCGTTCTATCGGTGTGAATATCAAGCAGCTGTATGGCTCCACTGAAACCGCGGTGTTTGTGTGTCTGCAGCCCGACCATGAAGCGCGTGCCGACACGGTGGGCGTACCCTGTGCAGGCGTGGAAATCAAGGTGGCCGACAACGGTGAGATTTTGGTTAAGTCACCAGGCTTGTTAAAAGAGTATTACAAAAACCCCGCTGCAACGGCAGAGGTGCTGACCGCCGATGGCTGGTACCACACCAGTGACGCAGGTTTCATCGACGCCCATGGGCACCTGAAAATCATTGACCGCGTCAAAGACGTGGGCCGCATCAAGGGCGGTGCCAATGACGGCGCTATGTTCGCGCCCAAGTACGTCGAGAACAAGCTCAAGTTCTTCCAGCACATCAAAGAGGTAGTGGCCTATGGCGATGGCCGCGACCAGGTGTG
>JBEANP010000059.1:0-11950 GCA_041165385.1 Pseudomonadota bacterium
GCGCTACCGTGGGCTTTACGCAGATGGGTGGCGAAGGCGTGCCGTGGGTGGGGCAGCAGCCTTTCAGCCACGACCAGCATATGTTTGCCAATCTGGGTGATGGCACTTACTTTCACAGTGGCATTCTGGCCATCCGCCAGAGCATTGCGGCCGGGATCAACATCACCTACAAAATTTTGTACAACGATGCCGTGGCCATGACCGGTGGCCAGCAGGTGGGTGAACGGCCTGAAGGACACTCGGTTGTGCAGATAGCCCAGTCCATGCGGGCGGAAGGCGCTATCAAAATCATAGTAGTGACGGACGAGCCGGATAAATACGATGGCGTAAAAAACCTGCCCGAAGGTATCGCCATCGAGCATCGAGACGAATTGGACCGGATTCAGCGCGAGTTCCGCGAGATCAAGGGCACCACCGTCATCATCTATGACCAGACCTGCGCTACAGAAAAACGCCGCCGCCGTAAACGGGGCACGCTGGTGGATCCAGCAGAGCGCGTGGTGATCAACGAATTGGTGTGCGAGGGCTGTGGCGACTGCGGAGTCCAAAGCAACTGCATGAGCGTAGAGCCCCTGGAAACTGAATTCGGTCGTAAGCGCCAGATCAACCAAAGCAACTGTAACAAGGACATGAGTTGTGTTAAAGGCTTTTGCCCCAGTTTTGTGACGGTGGAAGGCGGTACGCTGAAAAAAAATGCCAACACCAAAACAACGACCGCACACGCCTCAGAGGCCTGGCCTGCATTGCCCGAGCCGGTGATCGCAGAGGTGTGTAGCGCACCCGGTGGCGTGTGGGGAATCATCGTGGCCGGCGTGGGCGGAACAGGGGTTATCACGATTGGTCAGCTGCTAGGGGTTGCCGCGCATCTCGATGGCAAAGGGGTCGTCACCCAAGATGCCGGAGGGCTGGCCCAAAAAGGGGGGGCCACCTGGAGCCATGTGCTGATTGGTACAAGTCAGGACGATATCCGCACCACGCGTGTTGGCATGGCATCTGCTGATCTGGTGTTGGGTTGCGACCCTATCGTGGTGGCGGGTAAAGAGACATTGATGCGCATGCTTTCGGGGCGCACCCATGTGGCGCTGAACTCCAACAGCGCCCCAACTGCGGCGTTTGTCAAAAATGCCAACTGGGTGAATCCTGGAGAGCAGTGCTTGGTCGATATCGGGCAGGTGGTGGGTGCAGAACGCCTAGGAACGTTTGACGCCGACGCGCTGTCGACCCAAATGCTGGGCGACAGCATTTACACCAACCCCCTGATGCTGGGGTACGCTTGGCAAAAAGGCTGGATTCCGCTGAGTTATGCGTCCCTGATGCGTGCCATGGTGCTCAATGCCGTAGCCGTAGATAGCAACAAAATGGCATTTGAGTGGGGCCGCCGCGCCGCGCATGACCCCCAAGCAGTGCAAAGCCTACTGAACCCGGGACAAGTGATTTCGTTCACGCCGCGCAATAAGCAAACCCTGGAAGACGTGGTGCAGCGCCGGGTAGCGTTTTTAACAACTTACCAAAATGCTGCGTATGCACAAACTTACTTGGACTTCGTGAGCCGCGTGCGTGCCACAGAAACCAAATTACTGGGCGAGGGACTACCGTTAACTGAGGCGGTAGCGCGCTACTTGTTCAAATTGATGGCCTACAAAGACGAGTACGAGGTGGCCCGTCTACAAATGGATGCGGCATTTGATGTGAAGGTGAATGCCATGTTTGAAGGCAATTTCACGCTACGCTACCACTTGGCCCCCCCATTGTTGGCGCGGAAAAATTACCGCGGTGAGCTCCAGAAGTCCAGTTTTGGTCCGTGGATGCGCTGGGCATTCAAAGCATTGGCTCCTCTCAAAATTTTGCGCGGCGGTTTTTTTGATATTTTTGGTTACAGCGCCGAGCATAGACAAGAGCGTGGGCTTATTGAAGAGTACCGCCTTGCGATTGAAGGCTTGCTGCCGGGCCTTGCAGTCGCCAACCGTGCTGCCGCCATCGCGTTTGCCCGAGTGCCTGAGCACATACGCGGATTTGGTCATGTCAAAGCCCGCCACTTGGCAGCTGCTCGAGATCAGTGGAGCCGGTTGCTCGCGCAGGCGCATGCCCAAAAGTAAGGAGACGCCCCACACACTAAATAGGGGCATTCAATTGGTAACTGTCTCCCCAACCTGCCCGCTTACAATGTGCGGTTGTCCGCCTTGGTGTGCAAGCGTGCCTTACGCAAACCCTGGGGCTGGGATTTTTTTCTGTTCACTTGTGGGGTTCCCATTGTTTATTTCGTCCGCCTTTGCTCAAACCGCTCCCGCTGCTGCTGCAGGCGGTGACATGCAGTCCTCGCTCATGAGCATGCTCCCTCTCGTGCTGATGTTTGTTGTGTTGTACTTTGTGATGATTCGTCCTCAGATGAAGAAGCAAAAGGAACATAAAACTATGATTGATGCCCTGGCCAAGGGAGATGAAGTCGTCACTGCGGGCGGTGTATTGGGGCGCGTTAGCAAAGTGGGTGATAGCTACGTTGGCTTGGAAGTCGCGAGTGGCGTTGAAGTGCAAATTCAGCGCAGCGCCGTGGTCCAAGTGTTGCCCAAGGGCAGTATCAAGTAATTTAGCCAGTCTCTCATCATGAACCGTTATCCGGCGTGGAAATACGCGATCATCCTCATCGCCTTGGTGGTCAGTGGCTTGTATGCATTACCAAACTTGTTTGGTGAAGCACCTGCAGTGCAGGTGTCTGTTGCCAAGGCTTCGTTGAAGCTGGACTTGTCTGCGCTGGCACGGGTAGAAGAAGCGCTCAAAGCGGCGGGCATCAAAACGGATGGCGTGTCGTTGGAGGGCACCTCTATCAAAGCGCGTTTCGCTAATACGGACGCGCAACTCAAGGCAAAAGATGCAATTCAAAAGGCATTGAACCCAGACGCTGCAGATCAGGCGTATGTGGTGGCATTGAATCTGCTCTCGCGGTCGCCGGCATGGTTAACTGCTTTGCACGCTTCGCCCATGTATTTGGGTTTGGATTTGCGCGGTGGAGTGCATTTCATGTTGCAAGTGGACATGCAAGCGGCATTGAGCAAGAAAGCGGAGTCATTGGCGGGCGATATTCGCAGTGTTTTACGCGAGAAGAACGTGCGCCACAGTGGCATTACCCGAAACGGGCAAGCCATTGAAATACGTTTTCGCGATACGCAAACGCTGGAGGCTGCCAAGCGTATTGTTCAAGATCAGTTCGCAGAACTGACGACGCAAGAGTCTGCTGATAGTAGTGAATTCAAAATGCTGGCATCTATCAAGCCAGCCTCGGCACGCGTCATACAAGACCAGGCGTTGAAGCAAAACATTACTACTTTACACAACCGGATTAATGAACTTGGCGTGGCCGAGCCTGTTATTCAGCAGCAGGGGCTGGACCGCATCGTGGTGCAGTTGCCCGGCGTGCAAGATACAGCCAAAGCCAAAGACATTTTGGGGCGCACTGCCACCCTTGAAATCCGAATGGTTGAGGATGGTGCCGAGGCGCGTGGCGCCGAGAGTGGGACTGGTCCTGTGCCGTTTGGGTCTGAGCGCTACTTAGAGCGCAATGGTCAAGCAGTCATCGTGAAGAAGCAAGTGATCTTGACGGGGGACAACCTGACCGATGCGCAACCCGGCTTCGATAGCCAGACCCAAGAAGCCGCGGTCCACTTGACTCTGGACGCCAAAGGCGCGCGTATTTTTCGCGACGTGACGCGAGAAAGTATTGGTAAGCGCATGGCCATCTTGCTGTTTGAAAAAGGTAAAGGTGAAGTGGTGACTGCACCGGTGATTCGCTCTGAAATCGGTGGGGGTCGCGTACAAATTTCCGGCCGCATGACCACGGTTGAAGCCGCTGATACCGCACTGCTTTTGCGCGCAGGGTCGTTGGCTGCGCCGATGGAAATCATTGAAGAGCGCACCATTGGTCCAAGCTTAGGTGCTGAAAACATTGCCAAGGGCTTTAACAGTGTCACCTGGGGCTTTGTAGCTGTGACCATTTTCATGTGCACGTATTACATGTTGTTCGGCATGATTTCCAGCGTATCTTTGGCCTTTAATTTGTTGCTCTTGGTGGCCGTGCTGTCTATGTTGCAGGCCACTCTTACATTGCCGGGCATGGCTGCTATGGCATTGGTATTGGGTATGGCGATTGACGCCAATGTGCTGATTAATGAGCGCGTTCGTGAAGAGTTGCGCAATGGCGCCTCGCCCCAGGCAGCAATTCATGCGGGTTACGACCGGGCCTGGGCCACTATCATTGACTCGAACGTAACTACCTTGATCGCAGGACTGGCATTGTTGGCGTTCGGATCGGGTCCGGTGCGGGGCTTTGCCGTGGTGCACTGCTTGGGTATATTGACGAGTATGTTTTCTGGAGTGTTCTTTTCGCGTGGCGTTGTAAATTTATGGTACGGACGACAGAAAAAGCTCAAAAGCGTGTCTATCGGTACTGTGTGGCGCCCCGATTCCGGCAATCAAGTTACGACAGGTTAAAGGAAGCACGATATGGAATTTTTTAAAATCCGTCGCGACATACCGTTTATGCGGCATGCGCTAGTGTTCAACCTAGTCTCTTTGGTCACATTTCTGGCTGCAGTTTTCTTCCTGTTTTCCAGAGGGTTGCATCTGTCGGTAGAGTTCACTGGCGGCACACTCATGGAGGTGAGCTATTCGCAACCAGCAGACCTTAACGCCATCCGTAACACTGTGGCAGGCTTGGGTATCAGCGATGTGCAGGTTCAAAATTTCGGCACTGCGCAAGATGTGTTGATCCGCATGCCAGTACAAAAAGGCAGTACTTCGGGCCAACAAAGTGAGCGGGTATTGACGGCATTAAAGGCGGGCGATGCAACTGTCACCTTGCGTCGCACTGAATTTGTCGGCCCGCAGGTGGGCGATGAATTGGCGGTCGATGGCCTGAAGGCATTGGCGTTTGTGGTGGTGGGCATCGTGCTTTATTTGGCCATTCGCTTCGAATGGAAGTTTGCGGTGGCAGCCATCATTGCCAACTTGCACGATGTAATTATCATTTTGGGCTTTTTTGCTTTTTTCCAGTGGGAGTTTTCGTTGCCCGTTTTAGCTGCAGTGCTGGCGGTACTGGGCTATTCAGTCAACGAATCAGTGGTGATTTTTGACCGGATTCGAGAGAACTTTCGCCGCTACCGCAAGATGAATACGCAGGAAATCATCGACAACGCCATAACCTCCACGATCAGCCGCACCATCATCACTCACGGCTCGACCCAGTTGATGGTTTTGTCTATGTTGTTGTTTGGCGGTGCCACATTGCATTACTTTGCCTTGGCGTTAACGATTGGTATTTTGTTTGGCATTTACTCTTCGGTTTTCGTGGCTGCGGCCATTGCCATGTGGCTGGGCATTCGTCGCGATGACTTAATCAAGAGTAGCAACAAAAAAGAAATAGACCCGAACGATCCGAACGCTGGGGCCACTGTTTAGCGGATAACGCATGGCTACGAGGTCTACTGCTTCTCCGAAGTTGCAACTTAGCAGGTTGGTGCGTGAGCATTTTTTCGCAGATGTGAGTAAAGCAATGTTGGAGATTAGCGACGCGGTCTTGTCGCGCCTCACGACATTGGTTTATGAACCAACGAATGCCCGCGACTCGCAAATACGTCGGGACGTATGGGCTGCGTATAAAAAGGTGGGGGCCGCTTGGAGTAGCAACACAATAGAGGTTTGGCGTAGCTGTTTGGAGCCTGAATCCAAGATCAAAAAAATTACTGAGGTATCCAGCACTATCGGGTTTGAGTTGGTTGGTACTGAAGCGGTTGAAAACAAAATTCTTGCATCACGTTTAGTGATGACCGTCCACGAAAAAGTACACGCTGAACTTGATGACTTGCGTGTGCGGATCAAGTTTTTAGAGAATGGCGAAGACTTGGATGGCAATGATCTTTTGCGTCCAGAGGTGTTGATTCTTTTGCTTGTCGAGCAATGGACGGCTTCAGGTTTACCTGGGAACGCTTGGGCACTGGTGAACGACACAGTTCAAGCCAGCTTAATCAACGCGTTGAAAGAGGCCTACAACAACGGCAATACATTGCTGGTGAGCAAAGGCATTCTTCTAAAAATTGATTTAAAAGACCGGATTAAACTTCCCGTGCGCGCGGCCGGTCCTGCGGGCAGACGCTCCAGTGTGGAAGGCAATTCGGAGCAACCTGATACTGCAATAGATGCGATTCAAGCCGATAGTGCCGAATCTACTCAAGGTATGGGCCATACGACACCCCCGTCATTTTGGCGGCAATCTGGCGGGGCGGGTAGTCTGCAACAAAGCATGTCCGCCCAAGATGATGGTAAGTTTTTCGGGGCAGCTTCCCCCTTGATGCGAGCACGATCTCGTGCCCAAGGCATGGTTGGACAAATCAAGCGCCTATTTGCCAATCATGCTGGCGGTGAGCTTGATCGCTCTACACATTACGTACCATCGTCTGGTTTGGTGCGGGCTATTTCGCCGCAAGCGGTAGCTGCGCAGTACGCAGCAGGAGGTACGCTTTACCAAGACTACAGCTCAATCGGTGTTGCGCGAGTGGCAGAAAATTTGCTGGAAAAAACCGCCGATATTAAAAAGAAAGCCGAAACCAAGGGCGAAAAGGCGATTATTGAAATAGTTGCACTTATGTTCCAGGCGATTCTGGCTGAGGATAAGATTCCACCCGGAATTCGGGTGTGGTTTGCCAGGCTGCAAATGCCGGTCTTGCGTGTCGCACTGGAAGACCCAGATTTTTTTGGCACAACCAGCCACCCCGCCCGCATGCTGATTGATCGCATGGGTTCTTGCGTGATGGGTTTCGATGCAACCGGTGTTCAGGTCACTGTAATGGAGGCGGAGGTTAAACGTATTGTTCAGGTTATCGAGCAGTACCCTGAAACCGGTAAAAAGGTGTATCAGATTGTCTACGATGAGTTCCAAAGGTTTCTCTCCAAATTTTTGACAGAAAAAGGACCAAACCAAAAAGTGGTGAGTGTTGCCCAGCAAGTTGAGCAGAAAGAAACACTTGCGATTCAGTTCACCATTGAAATGCGAAACATGCTCAAAGACATGCCTGTGCGTGACGAGATTCGTGAATTTCTGTTCAAGGTGTGGGCTGAAGTGCTAGCGGTGTCTGCACTCCGAGAGGGACCAAAGCATGCGGATACGTTAGTTCTTAAAAAATCAGCGTCTGATTTGGTGTGGGCAGCAAGCGCCAAGCCCAATCGTATGGACCGGGCCAAGGTGATTCAAGAGTTGCCAGATTTGTTGATTCGCTTGCGTTCCGGCATGTCTTTACTTGCTATGCCTCCTTCTGAGCAAGAGGTGCAAGTCAAAAAAATCAGCGATACATTGACTGACGCCTTTTTGTCGAAAACACAGGCTATTCCTCAGGCAAAAATTGATGCTCTGGCGCAGCGATTGGGCAATTTGGAGGACTTCGTGTCGGACGATGGCTTGGGTGATTTGCCCTTGGATGCTGAGAGTATTGAGATGATGCTGGGTATAGATGTGTCTGACATGGATGTAGTGGCCAATGGCGGAACAAAGCCCACTGCTGCCATGGTGGCTTGGGCTCAAGAGTTGCAGGTCGGATCGTGGTACACGTTAGGCCATAACGGCAAAGTGGTTCAAGTTCAGTTTGCGTGGCGCAGTGAGCGCAAGCATTTGAATTTATTTGCCACTACAGCGGGAAAGAGCTTCTTGATCCAAGCGGGGCGTTTGGCGGCCTATCTCCAGGCTGGTTTGCTGTTGCCGCAGGAAGAAGATGCCTTGACCATCCGTGCAACACGTGACGCTATGGCAAAGCTGGAAGCAAATCCAGAGCGAGTGTTGGCTTGATGCAGATTGCTACTTCCATTTGGACTTAGGAAGAGATCAATTTGCGATGCGTCCCGTCGAGTCGGTGTAAGGCTCGGCCAGTAGTTGGTGATCTACGGTGGCATTGCTTATACGTGGGGTGTACTCGCATACTGACGGTGATTGGAATATGCAACCGAGGCTCTGGACGCTTAGTTTTTGCTACTGTGTCTAAGCCGTTGAGCCAATGTAAGACTTTACGTATTTCATCAGAATCGAACCCGACAGCATTCAGCTTTCGCTCCAACTGGGTAGTTTATGGGCAGGGTTCCCAGGTAAAGTAGTTTTCGTAAACAGAAGCAAAGACTTAAAATATGGGGTCAATATAGGCCAGAAAAACCTGGTTGCGCCCTGGAGTCTTACTTCCTATGCTTTTCTGCGCATTAGCACTGAACCAGTCGCAAAAATAGTCCGCCAGGCAACCGAGCAACTTTGCCGTCTAGTTCTAGTGTCATCAACTGGGCTTGCAGGGTTGCTGTGTCCAGGCCCGTTCTGGCTTGCAGGGTGTCCAAGCTACTGGGATCAAATCCCAGCGCAAGGAGCAAAGGGGAAGGTTCTTCGTCAAATATGTCAGAGGCCTGCGTTTGATCTGCGTGATTTGCTATCAATTTTGTAGCACTTCCGACTGTTGTTTCAAATTGCAGTTCTTCGAGAATGTCTTGTGCACTCTCCACAAGCTTCGCGCCTTGCTTAATGAGCGCATGGCAGCCTCGGGCTTGTGTAGAGTGAATCGAGCCCGGAATAGCGAAAACCTCTTTACCTTGCTCTATAGCCAAACGTGCGGTGATGAGTGAGCCGGACTGCAGCGCAGCTTCTACGACTAGGGTGCCACGGCTGAGCCCAGCAATTAGCCGATTGCGTTTGGGAAAGTTGGCAGCCAGCGGGGGGGTGCCTAACGCATACTCACTTAGCAAGATGCCACGCTGTGCGATGCGGTGTGCAAGCACACGGTGTTGCCTGGGGTAAACACGGTCCAAACCAGTACCAACAACGGCCACAGTTGCCAACTGGCCTTCAGTTGATCCTTCAAGAGCGCCTTCATGTGCATAACCATCTACACCTAGTGCCATCCCACTGACCACAGTCAGACCTGCTTGTGCAAGAGCAATCGAAAATTCCCGGGCGTTGACAGCCCCCTGTGGCGTTGGATTTCGGCTACCGACAACGGCAACGCAGCGATCTGCAACGCCATTGAGGCCTGTGTTTCGCCAAAACTCAGAGGACCCCAACGCGTAAAGCAGCAGGGGAGGGTCTTCCATGTTTAAAAGGCTTTGCGGATAGGCGGGGTCCGCAAGTGTCAGTACATGCCTGCATGGTGCATCCGCTTGAATCCAGGACCAAGTGAGTTCCAGCTGCCTATGGAATTCCGCGGGCAATTGCATTAAAGCCTGCGCTTTAGTCACGCTGACTACGGCTTGCAATGCCCCGAAAGACTGGGTAAATATATTTGCAGGTAGCCCAAAGTGGGCTAGGAGTTTTCGCGCGGCCCCATTACCAACACCCGGCGTTAACTGCAGACGCAACCAGTTCCCGAGCTCTTCGCGGTCCATCATAGACATGCAAAAAGTTGTAGCAAGCCGAATCGTAATGCCTACCGTGGTGACGTTAAACGGTCACCTACACGCACACCATCTGTAATTTCTACAATCAGTGCGTAAGAGAGCCGCTCAAAAGTGCGAAATACCATTAACAGTCCATTGCGTTCGTCCGGCAGTTTCATCAAAGGACGCTTTTCGTCCCCTTTGTCAATTACACGCGCGCCATCCTTGAGGATCGCCATAACATGGCCTGCCTCCATGCCGTCTCGGACGCCTCGGTTAATCACCACCACTTGGTTTTGCGCCGCATTGACAATGGCACTGCCATAGACGGAAACAATACGTCCGTCTGAGTTGCCGGGGGGCATGTGTGGTGTGTAGGTTTGCAGCATACGTTGTGGCTCGGGCAACATACGGTCGCCTACACGAATTTCTTCTTTGGCACTGATGATGTCTATGGTGGCCGGAACAATGGCACTTGCTGTAGCGCCGTCTTTCTCGGTGACATCTGAGGTAGTTTCACCACGTATCAAGTTGGCTTTGCCAACGTATTGCGCTTCAAAACCCAGGACTTCACCCGTGCTGGGATCTCGCAATGGAGTTGCGTTACGGAAAATGCGCAGTTGCTTTTGCCGGCGCTCATCATCGAGAAGTGGCTTGCCCGAAGGCCCGCGCGCATATGCGCGGTCACCGCGGGTAAGTAGCACGCGATTTTCTTGCGTTGCAACGATGCGCGGTGCTGCAAGCAATTCGGCCTCGTCAACAATAATGGGTTCTGCTAAAAATGCCTCAATAACACTGGATTGCAACGTTGGTAATGCAGTGTCTCCCAACGACTCATAACGAGTTCTCGGCGATACGCGAACTGTTTCGATGCCCGTATCGTCGGCTGAACCCGACACTGATCGCGTACCCAACCGCAGCGTGGCCATGCCATTTTTTCGCTCTAGCGTAAGCACTTGGCCCGGGTAGATGCGGTGTGGGTTCTTAATTTCCTCGAGATTCATGCCCCACAACTCGGGCCAGCGCCAGGGGCCCTTGAGAAACAAACTAGAAATAGCCCACAAGGTGTCCCCATGCTTCACCATGTAGATGTCCGGCGCGCTGGGAGCCAATTCGCTTAGGGCAATGCCTTTAGCCGCCACCTGCGATGCCGTGGCTTGTTGTGCTGCCGAAACTGGCAAATTTTGGGCCCACCCAGCGGTAGTGGTCATGGCGCTGGCCACAGCTGCAAGTGCGGCGAATGCCACTTTAGATTTCGCCATCAGGTGTGTCGTCATAACAGGGTGCGATCAGTTGAGATATCTTGATAAATTACGTGCAATTTTGCGCTCAAGACCTTGATTGGACAACGTTTTTGCTTGTTCTGCTGTTCGGGGCTGTTTAAAAGTAGCGAAAATAGCTACATCTTTGAAGATGTTCTTATGGCTTTACTTCCGATTCTCTGTTTTCCTGACCCCAAACTACACAAAGTTGCCAAACCCGTGGAGCAGGTGGATGCGCACATCCAGTCTTTAGTAGCAGACATGTTTGACACCATGTACGAGGCAAAAGGTATTGGTCTGGCCGCCACCCAGATCGATGTGCACCAGCGTGTGATCGTGATTGATATCTCTGAAGATCGCGATCAGCCCATTGCGTTGATTAATCCCACACTGACCTGGACTAGCGAAACCACCCATGTGAACGAAGAAGGATGCCTGTCGGTACCCGGAATCTACGACGGTGTGGTGCGGTTTGATGCTGTACATGTGAGCGCGGCAGATGAATCTGGCCAGATACGCACCATTGAGGCCGAAGGACTGCTCGCAGTGTGTATTCAGCACGAAATGGACCATTTATTGGGCAAAGTGTTCGTGGAGTATCTGTCGCCCCTCAAACGCAATCGCATCAAAACCAAGATGCTTAAAGCGCAACGCGACGACGCGCGCTGAGGTGGCTGCATTGCGAGTTATCTTTGCTGGCACACCGGAGTTTGCCCAAATCGCTTTGGAGCGTATTCGTGATTCAGGACACACCATCGCATTGGTGTTGACGCAGCCTGACCGTCCAGCAGGGCGGGGTATGAAGCTGAGTGCCTCTGCGGTGAAGCAGTTTGCAATGGAATACGCAATACCCGTTGCGCAACCGCGGAGCCTGAGGTTGGACGGCAAATTTCCCGACGATGCCGCGCAAACTCGCCAAGCCATTGCCAATGCCAAGGCCGACGTCATGGTGGTGGCTGCGTATGGGCTTATCCTGCCTCAATGGGTGCTCGATGATATGTCTCTCCGTCAGTCGACATGCAAGTTTGGCTGTATCAACATCCATGGCTCACTTCTGCCACGCTGGCGCGGCGCAGCACCTATTCACCGTGCCATAGAGGCTGGGGACACCCATACCGGCGTTACGATCATGCAAATGGACGCAGGACTGGATACCGGTGACATTCTGATGATGCAAAGTGTGCCGATTGAGGGTGCTGACACCACGGCCACACTGCATGACAAATTGGCGCAATTGGGCGCATTAATGGTAGTTGATGTGCTTGAGCAGGCATGTGCTAACGTACTCAAGCCTATGAAGCAAC
>JBEANP010000060.1:0-11854 GCA_041165385.1 Pseudomonadota bacterium
CCAGCCGGTCTGCCAACTGGGCCACCTGCGGCTTGCTGGTGGATGCGCTTTCCATCAGGGCCACAATTTGGGAAAACCGGGTTTGGGTGCCCACCCGGCTAACCCGCACCTGCACGGTTGCGTTCAGGTTGTGGCTACCGGCCACCACCTCGTCACCTACCGCGCGCGGCAAAGGGCGCGACTCGCCAGTGAGCAAGGCCTCGTCTACCAGCGTGCTGCCCTGCTCCACTACACCATCAGCAGAAAACGCCTCACCAGGCTGCACACGCACCACATCACCCACCACCAAACGACGCACCGCGACCCGCTCAAAAGCACCATCGGAACACAAACGCTCCACACTGTCGGGTACGCGGTTCATCAGCGCCTCTAACGCGCCTGCAGTGCGGTCACGCAGGCGCAGCTCTAGCCAGCGCCCGGTCAGTAAAAAGAACACGAACATGGTGAGCGAGTCAAAGTAAACCTCACGGCCAAAAATACCCTGTGGCTCAAAAGTACCCACCGAACTCATGATGAAGGTAATACCAATGCCCAGCGCCACAGGCAAGTCCATGCTGACGCGCCCTTGGCGAACATCGCGCAGCGCATTGCGAAAAAACGGCCCACATGAAAACAGCATCACCGGCAGCGTCAATACCCATGAAGCCCAGCGCAGCAAGGCTTCCATTTCGGCCGTCAAGTCCAGCCCGCGAGCTACGTAGGCCGGGTAGGCGTACATCATCACCTGCATCATGCACAGCCCCGCCACCAACCAGCGCCACAGGGCCTGGCGGGTTTCCACCTTACGGCGCTCGCTGGCAAATACATCGTTGGCAGGCACCGCGCGGTAGCCACTGCTTTGCACCGCAGCCATCCACTGAGAAGGTCGCACAGCAGCCGCCGACCAAACCACTTTGGCGCGGTGGCTGGCCGCACTTACGCGCACCTCCAGCACCCCCGGTACACGGCTCAGCGCGTCCTCAACCGTTAGCGAGCAGGCTGCGCAGTGCATGCCCTCAATGACCACACTCGACTCCCAAAAGTTTGACCCTCGGTTTGACGGACGACTAAAAGCGGCCCACTCCAGCGGATCGTCCAACAAACGCAGCACGTCTGTACTGTGGGGCACCACCGCAGAACGCGCAGGGTTAGACAATGGAAGACTCGCAATCGGCATAGGGATTGAGTGTGCCGCAGCTAGAAGATTGCTGTTTGATGCAGATCAAGACACTCGGTGTTGCAAAGCGTAATCTTATTTATTTACAACCCAAAGGAGTACTCTATGTACCAACGTATTTTGGTAGCCACCGACGGAACAAAGCTCTCCAAAAAAGCGGTAACTACTGCCATCGATCTGGCCGCCGTGTGTGGCGCAGAGTTAGTGGCATTGAAAGTGGTACCGCGTTACCCCCAAGGCTATTTTGAAGGCGGCATTGCTCTGCAGGCCAGCGATGTGCAATTGGTAGAGAAAAAGTGGACCGAGGAGGCCCAAGCCATCGTTGATGGTGTCAAAAAGGCAGCTACCACCAAAGGCGTAGCAACCAAAGCGCTGGTGGTGAAGTCAGACGTGGTGTCTGACGCACTGCTGGCTGCCGCCAAGAAACACGATTGCGACCTGATCGTGATGGCCTCACATGGCCGAAAAGGCATCAAACGCCTGCTTCTGGGCAGCGAAACACAGCATGTGCTCACCCACGCCTCAATTCCGGTTTTAATATTGAAATAGATGGAAAACATGCCAGCAGCCCACGCTGGTATTGCCTAACCAGCTACAGTATTTATAGCAAATCACAGACTACCGGTTGGTTAAAAGTAAACCGCAGGTGGCTGTCAAGTCTATGGATAGCGCTGTCGCACAGCCATAACATCGTCCCAAACGTTCAAAAACGCGGCAATGCAATCGGGATCGAAATGGCTGCCAGCGCCTGTCTTCAAAAACTCAACGGCTTGGTCAAGGGCCCACGCCTTTCTGTAGGGCCGGTCTGAGGTGAGTGCATCAAATACATCAGCCACCGCCACAATGCGGCTGAATACGGGGATGTTTTTGCCTTGGATACCCGACGGATAACCTGAACCGTCAAACTTCTCATGGTGACCCAGCGCAATTTCAGCCCCCGCCTGCAACACCTTGGACGAACTATTTTTTAGCAACTCATACCCAATAAAGGCGTGTTGCTTCATGATTGCAAACTCTTGCGCATCAAGTCGGCCAGGTTTGAGCACGATCATGTCGGCAATGCCCACCTTGCCAATGTCGTGCAAAGGTGCAGCATCAAACAACAGGTTTTGGTCTTCCGTTGACAGCCCCATTTCACGGGCAATCAGCTGAGAAAAATGTGCCATGCGCAAAATATGTGAACCAGTTTCTGGGTCGCGGTATTCGGCAGCGCGCGACAGTCGAACGACAGTTTCACGCTCGCGTTCGATCATTTCTTTGGTGGCCTTGCGTACCTCATCAGCCAGCCAATCGGCATGGCTGGCCAATTTCTTACGGCTCTCGTTGAGCGTCAACATATTTTTAGCGCGCGCCAAAAACTCGATCTTGTCTACGGGTTTGGTTAAAAAGTCGCTAGCCCCCAAGTCCAACGCCCGATAGCGAATTTGCTTCTGATCATTGGCTGTAATCATCACGATTGGCACACTGTCGCGCCCGGGAATTTCATGGAGCAAACGGATAAATTCGAGCCCATCGATCTCCGGCATCATGTAATCGAGGATGATTAAATCAGGCACATTGTGCGTAGCCCAGACGAGACCTGCACGGGGATCGTCAAAACTATGTGGCTCGCATTCGTCCAACTTTTTAATCAACGTACTGAACAAAATCAGGTTGATTTCGGTATCGTCAACGATCAAAACTTTCTGTAGCACAGGTGCTCCACCTTTCGATCAATGATTATTTACTAACCGCCCGTGCGTTGAGCTTACTTGCAATCGCCCATCGCAGCCAATAATTGCTCCACTTGCAACTGCAATGAATCAACCAGCACCCCCGCCAAACGGGCGTCGGGTCCATAGGCCAAGGCTTCAATTTGATGTGCTAACTCGCTGGCTGGCATCGCGCCAAACATTGCCAACGTACCTTTCAGCGCATGTGCTGTTCTCGCAGCAGCCGGCACATCCCGGCCCAGAAGTGCCAAGCGCAATTTTTCCAAATCTATGGGCCATTGATCCACAAACGCCTGCTCAATAATGCTGCGCACCTCTTGGTCCATATGTGCCAAACCAGCGGCATAGTCAAACTCACTTTCAGACACTGGACTCGCTGCCTGCCACTCGGCAGGAAGGATTAATGGTGACTGTGGGGCCACTTTTTTAACTTCGGTGACGCGCCTTAGCATGGCTTGCAGCTCTTGCGCCTTGATGGGTTTGGACAAATACTCGTCCATGCCGGCCTCAATACAACGATCGCGGTCTGCATCCATTGCATTGGCGGTCATTGCCACAATGGGCACATGACGGTCGGTTTCCCTGGCCCGAATATGACGCGTGGCTTCAAGGCCGTCCATGACGGGCATCATCATGTCCATCAGCACCACATCAAACGTGCGCTGCGCCAAGGCATCCAATGCGATTTGCCCATTGCCAGCCACGGTCACGCGGTGGCCCCAGCGCTCTAACAGCGCAACGGCAAGTTTTTGGTTAATAGCATGGTCCTCTACCAACAGGACCTCCAAAGACGCTTCTTTCTCTTTCACTGAATGGCGTGTCACCAATGCCTGAGGCGCCCTCGTATCGAGCTGCAACACACGCGCTACCACCTGGTGCAATTCGTCACGCAATATGGGCTTGGACACGTAGCCCAAGATACCCACCTCACGGGAGCGTTGTGCATCCCCCTTCAGCCCGGCAGAGGACAACATCACCATGGGAATACTGGGCACCTTGGCCATGGCAGCAATACGTTCCGCCACAGTAAAACCGTCCATTTCGGGCATTTGAGCGTCTAGTAGCACCAAATCGCAGGGCACTGCAGGCTCGCGCGCCAACCACTCCAACGCCTGCGCGCCAGAGGCCACGCTGACCACGAACATACCGGCAACTTCCAAGCTGCGAGACAGTACCAGACGGTTCACATCGTTGTCATCCACGAGCAACACGTGCAGCCCTTTCAACGCCACCGGTGGCGCGGCATGGTCTACCGCGCTGCTGTCTTCTTGCAATGCCACCGTGAAATGAAAAACGCTGCCCTTTCCCAACTCGCTTTCCACCCAAATACGCCCCCCCATCGCCTCAACCAGGCGCGCACAGATCGTCAGACCCAACCCGGTACCGCCGTACTTGCGAGTGATAGAGCTGTCTTCCTGAGAAAAAGCTTCAAAAATGCTGCTGAGCTTGTCGGCGGCAATGCCAATGCCCGAATCCATGATGGCCATGTGCAGTTTGCATGCACCGTCTGCATCGTGCTCACGCGTGATACGCAAAACAACTTCACCCTGGCTGGTAAATTTGAGCGAATTGCCGATTAAATTTACCAAAATTTGGCGCAATCGCCCCGGGTCACCGATCAGTGCCATAGGCACTTCGGGGGCAATGTCGCAGACCAACTCCAGCCCCTTGCTGTGCGCGCGCATGGCCAAAGCCTTGAGCGTGTCATCCACCGTGTGCCCAAGGTGAAAGCCAATGTGCTCGATCTGCAGCTTACCGGCCTCAATTTTGGAGAAATCCAAAATATCGTTGATCACGCGCAGCAGTGCGTCAGCCGATGACTTGACGATGTTCACGTACTCGGATTGCTCGGTATCCAGCGGTGTGTCCAAGAGCAAATCTGTCATGCCCATGACACCATTCATCGGCGTACGAATTTCATGGCTCATGTTGGCCAGAAAGTCAGATTTTGCCTTGCTGGCGGCCTCAGCTTCGTCCTTGGCCTTTTGCAGCTCCTCAGAAATACCTTTGGCTGCAGATACGTCAGTGAGGTAACCGTTCCATGCCGCTTTTCCAGCGCCCAGGCCACGCTGCTGCGACTCGCCGTGCACCCACACAATCTGTTGTGTTTGTTTGTGCACCATACGGAAGTCATGGCTCCACGACGAACCCGAGCTGTGTGAATCGGTCAACGACTTGCCCACTGCGGCCACATCTTCGGGATGAACCCGGCGCAAAAATCCTGTTGCATCGGCTCGCAACTCTTCAGGGGTCGTGCCGCACATGGTTTCGATCGCGTGGCTGATAAACAAGATAGAGAACTGCCCTTGAGCGGAAACAAAATACTGAAACACGGCAACCGGTATGTTATTGGTCACCTCTCGCAGGCGGGCATCGGCTTCTTTAATTTGTGTAACGTCAAACCACATACCGGTAAAAACAGTTGCACCCGTAGGCGAGAGTTCCTGTGCAGGGATCATCTCGGTACGAATCCAACGCACCTCGCCTTCGTCCATTCGAATACGGTACTCCGAGCTGTATGCACGTTGCAAGCGAGCCGCTTCGAGCACGTCATGGTGAACCCGGTCCCGGTCTTCGGGCAACATTTGGTCTGTAATCACATAGGGATTGGCCAACACCTGTTTGCGTCCCAGCCCACGAACCTCTCGAATGCGTTCGCTGATAAAGGTGAACCTCACATCTTCGCCGGCGATCTCACACTGGTATACAACGCCTGGCACCGTGTTGGTGATGTTTCTCAAGCGCGCTTCAGCAGCCTTGATCGTGCTCTCCATACGCTTACGCTCGGTAATGTCGGTGCGAATAGCGATAAACATGGTGGGGGTACCGTCATCGTCGCGCAGCGGCACGATAGTGGCGTTAACCCAATACAACTCGCCGGCTTTGTTTTTATTGCAAATTTCGCCGTGCCACACCTGGCCACCCACGATGGTGTTCCATAGGTTGGCAAAGAAGTCCTGCGAATGCACACCCGAATTAATCAATCGATGGTTTTGTCCCATCAGCTCAGTGCGCGAATAGCCGCTGATTTCGCACAGCTTGTCATTTGCATAGATGATATTTCCGTGCATATCAGTCGTGCTGACAATGGCGTGCTGGTCTAGTGCAAATTTTTGGTGCGCAAGGTCTACCAGTGCGACTTGCAAATCCCGCTCGTTATCATGCTTTTCTTTGACCAACTTGGTCAGCAACGATGACAAGTCTTCCAGGTTGTCATGCGTCAATGCAGGCTGATCCAGGTCCACAAAATCCATCAAACCCATGGCAACCGTGCGTAGCGTGTCTATGGCGCGCTTGCGGCTTGATAGTTCGCCGCGTAGCTGGGTGTTGCTCTCGTACAAATCTGCAGAGCTAAGCTCCAAGCTTCGCGACTTCAGGTCCAGGTCGCGATCGTTTTGCCGGTATGCGTCATCCACCCGCTCAATAAAATTCGGCATTCCACTGAGCACCTTCGCCAACTGGGGGGAGGCAGCACCCGACGCGACCAATTGGGCCATTTCTTTAAAAACGTCGCCCAACTGCTGTTCTTCCACGCCTAAAACGCGTTTCATTTGTCGAGCCAATAGCTTGTGCATGCGCGTCCTAGTGCTTTCGCTGTAGCTGTCCCAGATTTACAAAGTCTCAGAAATATAGCTGATAGTCATAGTCTGGTTGTGCAGTTTGCAGGACATAAGACCCGCGTGCGGACTGATCTCACCGTAAGAGTAAAAGCCCGCAAATGTAGTGTTGCTACCGTACAAATCGGCAACCACCTCTACTTCTTCATCAACGCGCCCTCCCATCACCAGTTTGCGCCCCACACAACTTACCAACAGGGCTAAGCCCGCCTGGTCTGGGGACGTGTTGCCGCGGCTGGCGTGGGCAGCGGTTTCTGCGCCGCTGACCAGCGCGTCGGTACTAGCATGCATTAGCTTGAGATACCCGTCGGGAACAATGTCACCTGCAAGGGTCAGGCTTCCATTTTTTTCGTCAATACCCAAAATAGTACGAATAATGCCCAACTCATTGTGGTCTTTGCCCAGCATTGCAAACGGAAACAATAAGCCTGATGCGGGTAAGTCTTTAGCGTGCTCACCCAAGTAACGCTTGTATACGTCCAGGGCAGGCTCACCGTCCAGCTCGTACAGAACGTTGTTATCGCACCGTGTAACTTGGCGCGCGGGGCCAAATGGCGACCACCCGCCGAAAGATCCGTGTGAAAACACCAAATCTTGACCATACAGGCCCATGCAGACAATACGATCGTTGCTCACACCCTGGTTATCGAGAACCCAAGTCTCGACAAAAGCGCCACCGTCGCCTGCCAAGCCACCTGTAATCGGAATTTGCGGCCCCACGACATCGACCAACCCCGATAAAACGGCGCTACCGTTGATTTTCACACCTTGACCCAAAATAACTATGGCGCGAAGCCCCTCCAAGGGCAACTCCAGAGCAAGCCTGCGCCCTGCGTCAAACGAATCGTCCATGCCGCTCAGCACTGTGCTGGCTTGCTTGATATGCGCCTTGTCAAACGCCATGGCTGTAACTACCAGCGTGCCATCGGTCACGCCAGCGCCTGAAATTTCACCCGCCGTAGAACACCCCATGCGCGAGGCCTCCGGAAACGCAGTCGCCAAGGCACCAGCACCGGCTTGAAGTGCTTCTGCGGAGCCCAATGCAATGACCCATTGCGGCTTTAATGCCATCAACTCACTGAAATCAGCCGTGGTAGGTCCAATTTTGCTAAGCGTTAGCTGTGAAATGCGCATAAAGAAGTCTCTCGTAGTTATGAAATTGCTAAAACAATAATACGCTCGAATGAAAGCGATGCTAGCCCAAGCTAGTCTTAACAATTGACGCTACCTAAAAAACCGCAAAATGTCTGCTATGCAGCGGTTTGGTACTGGTTGCGCAATAGATTTTTTTGCACCTTGCCCATGGCATTGCGGGGCAGCTCGGGCACGACGTAGCAGCGCTTGGGAATTTTGAAATTGGCCAACATGGACTTAAGCTGCGAGATGATCGCCGCAGGGTCCAGCTCAGCACCCACCTTGGCAATCACCACTGCAACACCCACTTCGCCAAAGTCGGCATCGGGCACCCCCACCAAGGCGCTCTCGGCTACGCCTGGCAATGCGTTGATGTAGCCCTCAATTTCCGCTGGATACACGTTGTAGCCACCGCTGATGATGAGGTCTTTGCTGCGGCCCACAATCGTCACATAGCCATTGGCATCCACTTTGCCCACGTCTCCGGTCATAAAAAAACCATCTGCGGTGAACTCTTGCGCAGTCTTCTCAGGCATGTGCCAGTAGCCCTGGAACACATTAGGACCTTTGACTTGAATGCCACCAATTTCCCCCACTGGCAGCGGCTTGCCAGCGTCGTCCTGTACCCGCAGTTGCACGCCAGGGAGTGGCTTACCGACGGTACCGCCTACGCGCACGCCGTCCTGAGGCAGGCCGGGATTAGAGGTGAGCATCACCGTCTCGGACATGCCATAACGCTCCAAAATGAGATGGCCAGTGCGCTGCTGCCAGTCGTTAAACGTCTCGATCAGCATAGGAGCCGAGCCCGACACAAACAAGCGCATGTTGCGCACCGTATCCTGGGTCAGGCCAGCCTCGTTGAGCAAGCGTACATACAACGTAGGCACCCCCATAAACACCGTGGCGCGCGGCATAGCCTGCAACACCGCCTTGGGGTCGAACTTGGCGTGCCAAATCATCTTGCTACCGTTGATCAATGCACCATGGATAGCAACAAACAAGCCGTGCACATGAAAAATAGGCAATGCATGAATCAGCACGTCGCCCCCCTCACTCGCGGTACGCCAACCCCAGTATTTTTGTAGCACCAAGGCATTGCTAAGCAGGTTGCCATGCGACAGCATGGCCCCTTTGCTGCGCCCAGTCGTACCACTGGTGTAAATGATGGCAGCCAAGTCGTTGGGCTGGCTTTGGGCTACTGTGTGCTGGTTCGAAAACTGGCCCGCCCGGTCTAACAAAGAGCCACTACGGTCATCGTTCAAGGTGAACACATGGCCGGTACCTGCCAAAAACGCCATTTTGCTGACCCAGCCAAAGTTTTTGCCGCTGCAAACCACTACGGCAGGCTGAGCGTCTTCAATAAAGTAGGCCATCTCGGCGCTTTGGTACGCCGTGTTCAGCGGTAAATACACCAACCCGGCGCGCAGCGTGGCGAGGTACAAAATCAGTGCTTCCACCGATTTTTCAACCTGAACGGCAATACGCGAACCCTGCGGCAAGTCGAGTGAACCCAACAGGTTAGCAACCATGGCAGTTGAGTCGAGCAAGTCTTGCCATGAGTAGGTTAGGCCGGTTTCCGTCTCTACCGCGCAGGTGCTGCGGTCGGCGGGAAAAGATGCTGACAACGCGGCAAACAAATTAGCGTTGGCAGGAGCGCCCGTGGTGGGTTTGGCAGTAGTAGGTGTCATGGCCATAAGTGGTTTAGAAATTAGGAGGTCGTTTGTCTAAAAAGGCAGTTATGCCTTCGCGGTGCTCGGCGCTATCGGCATAGGCATAGGCATAGGCATAGGCATCCGAATTTGAATTTGCTATAAAATTAGTAGCTGCTTCGGCATACTCCACGGGCGCTACAGGCATATTTCCTCTTAAAGTCTGTTTATTCATACGTGCAGCTTGCGGGGCCATGCTGGCAATGCGCCTGGTCATGGCTTGCACATGGGCTGCCAGCTCGGCCGCTTCCATGGTGCGGGTCAAAAAGCCGTGTGTTTGCATGTGGGCTGCATCAAACACCTCTGCTGCCAACAGCATGGCGCGCGCCGTGGTGTTTCCAACCGCTGCGCCCACCAAGGCAGCCTCTTTGGGGGCCATAGGAAACCCCAAGCGCGCAATAGGTGCCCCAAATTTAGCGTCACTGGCAGCCAAGCGCAGGTCGCAACAACTGGCGATCTCCAACCCCGCACCCATGCAATTGCCTTCGATGTGGGCCACGATAGGCACATCGCACTGCAGCATGGCGTTCAGCCCGCCCCAAACTTGGTTCTCGTGAAAGTGGGCAAGTTCAGAAGCATCGAACCTAAAGCTCGGGTACTCGCTGATGTCACCGCCAGAACAGAAATGCCCGCCCTGCCCACGCACCACTACACAACGCACGCTGGCGTCAATCTGAATGGCCTCAAACACCGACTTGAGCTGCAGCCACATGGCGCGCGACATGGCGTTGAACTTGCCAGTGTGCGCCAGCGTGACATGGGAAACATCTCTGCGCTGCGGGTCGACAGAAAAAAACACATCCCCCGCCATGGCGAGCTAGTCCAGCTTTGCGCCAGAAGCTTTCACCACAACCGCCCAACGCTTGATTTCGGAGCTGACAAATGCCCCGAACTGTTGCGCTGTAAGGTTAGGAAACTCTGCGCCGTTGCCAGCCCAACTGGCTTTTATTTCGTCGGTGGCGGCCAAACGGCGCACCTCTTCAACAATGCGCGCCTGTACGTCTGCAGGCGTGCCTTTGGGGGCCCACAGGCCGTACCAAGTGGTTACGGTGTAGTCGGGCAAGCCCAGCTCGGCGGCACACGGTACATCAGGAAAAGCCGGATTGCGCTTATTGCCCGACACCATCAGTGCCTTAATGCGGCCGCCCTTGATGTGGTTGGCCGATGAGCCCAAGCCGTCAAACATCATGTCCACATTGCCTGCCATCAAGTCTTGCAATGCAGGGCCCGCGCCCCTGTAGGGAATGTGTGTGATAAACGTTTTGGTTTGAATCTTGAAAAGTTCGCCCGCCAGATGGTGCGATGTTCCTCCGCCGGCTGAGCCGTAATTCATCTTGCCGGGATTGGCTCGCACAAAGGCTAAAAACGCCTTGAAATCTCCAGGCACGTTTTTGGGGTTCACCACCAAGACCTGTGGCACGTTGGCTACCAGAGCCAATGGCACAAAGTCTTTCTCAATATCGTAGTCCAACTTGGGGTACATGGACGGTGCGATCGAGTGGTGCACCGCGCCCATGAACAGGGTGTAGCCATCTGGCGCTGCCTTGGCAGCAATACCCGCTCCCAAAGTGCCGCCCGCCCCACCCCGGTTGTCGATGATCAACTGCTTACCCGTAAGCTTGGAAAATTGGGCTGACATGGGGCGTGCAAACGCGTCGGTCCCCCCACCGGCGGGAAATGGCACCACCAACGTCACCGGCTTGGCCGGCCAAGCGCTTTGTGCAAAACTGCTCAGCGGCCAGCTAAAGCCCCCAAGACCCGCAGCCGCAGCGGCGGCGAGGATACCGCGACGCGGCAGTGTGGCGGATTGGGCTGTGATGGGCCCAACCCGGTGTTGTTTTGAGTATGTCATGGTGTGTCTCCTATTGTTGTTAATGGCTCAGTTCACAGGGGGTAATTTAGGGGCATAAATCTTCAATGCCCCTGGACGCAGGGATTTTTCCCTTTGCTAGCAGCGCGCGGTTTTTGTCCAGACGCTGCAGGTCGTACAGGTAATTCACCATCACACCGTAGGACTGTTTCAACCCTTTGGTTGAAGGGTCTCCCGCCCAGTTCAGCCGCTCTACCCGTGCGCCGTTGCCCAGGTGAAAACGTGCTACCGGGTCTAGCGGTTTGTCATTTTGAATTTCTTTAGCCAAGTACTGGGCTGCGCACTGCATCAGCACGCGGCGCACTGGCGAATGCACATCCAAGTGAAGCGGTTGCTCTGCGGCGCCTAACACGTGGCTCGCGGTAGGTGGCTCGAAGCCAACCGCGCGGCCCAGTTCCTGCAAGGCACGTTCGTCCAATTTATCCAGCACCGCTGGCATGTTTTTGCCCAACCAGCCGCGAAAGCCTGGAATGGGCGACAACGTGGAAAACGTCTTAAGCTTGGGAAATTCGGCCTTTAGGGTATCTACCACGCGCTTGATCAGCGAATCGCCAAAACTCACACCGCGCAGCCCCTCTTGCGTGTTGCTGATGGAGTAAAAAATCGCGGTGGTGGCGGTATTCAGATCCACGGCGTCAGCAGACTCGTCCAGCAGC
>JBEANP010000061.1:0-11780 GCA_041165385.1 Pseudomonadota bacterium
AAAAGTGGATGCGTTGGTGTTGGTTGTAGGCAATGTCATTGTGGGTGGCGCCGGCAAAACGCCCACCGTAATCTCTATCGTGAAACATCTTCAAGCCCGAGGACTGTACGTGGGAGTGATTTCGCGCGGCTATGGCAGAAGTAGCACCGCTACGCTAGAGGTGACGCCCACATCGTTACCCCAGGATGTGGGAGATGAACCTGTGTTGGTGCAACGTTCAACCGGCGCACCGGTAGTGGTTGGTGCTACGCGTGTGCATGCTGCGCAAACCCTGTTGGCGCGCCATCCACGGACCCAAATTGTGGTGTGTGACGACGGGCTGCAGCACTACGCGCTCCACCGAGACTTGGAAATCTGCGTATTTGACAACCGGGGCTGTGGTAACGGCTGGTTGCTGCCAGCCGGGCCACTGCGTGAATCTTGGCCTCGCCTCGCACTGGCTCGAGCGGGGCAAAGTAACGAGCGTCTTCTGGTACTCCACACGGGCACCGAGCCTGCGTTTGGCGGTTACCGGGCAACCCGTAACTTGGCATCACAGGGACTGCTGTCCAACGGCACCCAGATTGCGCTGAAAAACCTGATACGTGACGGGGACAAGCCATTTTTCGCGGTGGCGGGCATTGCACAGCCGCAGGCCTTTTTTGACATGCTGAGCGCACTTGGCATTCCTCTTGCTGGCACTTTGGCACTCCCAGATCACTATGATTTTGATAGCTATCTCCGCATATCTCACTTGGGCTGCAGGCTTATTTGCACCGAAAAAGATGCACAAAAGCTTTGGCAAGTGGCACCGGATTCCATTGCAGTCCCACTGGTTCAAACCGCTGAACCCGCCTTCTGGATTGCGCTGAATGCAGCTGTTGATGCGCAACTATTGAGGCAGCCATAGGTGCAGCTATCATTCCCACATGGACACAAGACTTCTTGAATTACTCGTTTGCCCAGTGACCAAAGGTCCGCTGGAGTTTGACCGCGACAAGCAGGAGCTGATTTCGCGCAGCGCCCGCTTGGCGTACCCCGTGCGCGACGGCATCCCAGTCCTGCTGGAAAACGAAGCGCGCGCACTGTCTGATGCTGAAATCGGTCTTTGAGCAAGTTACGAGCGATGGGTTACACCGTATTGATCCCCGCGCGGCTTGCGTCCAGCCGACTACCCAAAAAGCCGCTGGCCGACATTGGCGGTATACCCATGGTTGTGAGGGTGGCGCAGCGCGTACGCTCTGGTGTCGCTAGCGATATTCGCATTGTGGTTGCCGCCGATCACTCCAGCATTTGCCAAGCCTGCCAGGACCACGGCGTCGAAGTGGTCCTCACACGTGAAGACCATGCTTCTGGTAGCGACCGTCTGGCAGAAGCCTGTAATCTACTCAAACTAACGCACGATGAAATTGTGGTCAATGTGCAGGGAGATGAACCCCTGATTGATCCTGGACTAGTGCAGTCAGTGGCCAATCTACTGACCAGCCATTCCGCAGCAGAAATGGGCACAGCCGCCCATCCCATTGCGGACGTGACGGAGTTTACAAACCCCAACGTAGTAAAAGTGGTATTGGACAAAGCCCATATGGCCCTTTACTTCAGCCGCGCACCCATCTCCTGGTGGCGTGATGGCTTTGCCAATGGAATTACGGCGTTACCCTCTTTAACCCCCTTGCGCCACATTGGAATTTACTCGTACCGTGTGGGGTTTCTGCGCTTATTCCCTACTCTGGCGCAAGCCCCGATCGAAACCACAGAAGCGCTGGAGCAGCTGCGCGCTATGTGGCACGGCTACCGCATTGCAGTGCACGTTACACATAACGCACCCGGCCCGGGCGTCGACACTCCAGCAGATTTAGAACGCGTGCGCCAATTGATTGAAGGCAAGCCTTTGTAAGCTGGTCAATAGCTGTCCCGTGCTATTCTCACGGGCTGTTCGGGCGTTAAAATGCACCAGTTAAGTGCTACCAAAATGCACCGGGTTGTAGTACTTTCCAAGGAAATTCATGAGACTGATTCTGTTGGGCGCACCAGGCGCTGGCAAAGGCACGCAAGCCACGTTCATCTGCCAAAAATATGGCATTCCACAAATTTCAACTGGTGACATGCTGCGCGCCGCAGTAAAAGCCGGCACCCCCCTGGGCCTGGAAGCTAAAGCAGTAATGGCTTCTGGCGGCTTGGTAAGCGATGAACTGATCATTAACCTGGTCAAAGAACGCCTAATGCAAGCGGATTGCACCAACGGTTTTCTGTTTGACGGGTTCCCCCGCACGATTCCCCAAGCCGACGCCATGAAGGCCGCCGGTGTTCAGCTGGATTTCGTCGTTGAGATTGACGTGCCGTTCGAAGCCATTGTTGAGCGCATGAGCGGTCGTCGGTCACACCCCGCGTCGGGCCGCACTTACCATGTCAAATTCAACCCGCCTAAAGTAGAAGGCAAAGACGACGTAACTGGCGAAGACCTCATTCAGCGCGAAGACGACAAGGAAGAAACTGTCAAGAAGCGCTTGGACGTGTATAGCGCACAAACGCGTCCTCTGGTGGCGTACTACTCTGATTGGGCTAAAAATGATGCTGCCAGTGCACCTAAATACCGTGCAGTAAGTGGCATTGGTAATGTGGACTCCATCACGGCTAGCGTTTTTGAGGCATTGGCTTCTTAAACCGAACGTAAAAAAATATGGCCGCATTCGCGGCCTTTTTTTATGCTGAATGTTCTTGCCCGCACATCAAGTCCAGCACCATCCGTACACGAGCCTTTACCGGGGAAAGTTGGGAAGCACCGATAGCATTCGCCGGAGACGCGTCACTCGGCACGACCGCACCATAGGCACAACGGGTGCTGCGCACCACGGATATACCTTGGGCATGCGCTCGCTGCAACGCAGCCTCCAAGTCTTTATGAATAGTTCCATTGCCAGTGCCAGCAACCACGATCCCTCGTAACGGCCTCGCGGCAAGCTGGCTCTGACACATGGCATCCACCATTACTCCACTTGCCCCCGCGTGGCTAAAAACGATTTCTACGCGAGGCCACGGCACTTTGGGCAAGGGCAGTGAATTCAACACATTTTGATGAGGTACACCGTCACTCGACTGCACCACCAAGGGCCAGGTGTTCACTAAGCGCACTACGCCCTCCTCAACATAACCCAGTGGCCCCGCATCACCGGAGTCAAACGCGTCCAGGCGGTAAGGGTGAGTTTTCTGCACATGGTCAGCACTGTGGATCGCACCAACACACACTACCAGCACACCCCTAGCCCCAGGATGAAGGGCCACAGCCATTGCATCGAGAACATTTTGAGGGCCATCAGGAGCCAGCGCAGTGGCAGGTCGCATCGCGCAAGTCAACACCACTGGCTTTGCATTCAATGCCTGTTGTGACAACACACAGCTCAAAAAGTAAGCCGTCTCCTCCAACGTGTCTGTGCCGTGGGTAATCACCACAGAAACAACATCCGGTCGCGCAAGATAATGACCCACGCGCTGCGCCAGCGCAAGCCAATCTGCATCATCCAAGTCTTTGCTATCGATTTGTGCTACTTGATCAACGACCAATGAGACGGCACCCATGACTTCAGACAATGACGAAATGGCTGCCAGCAAATCAGCGACTTCCACCTCCCCCGCCTTGTAGCCCACGTTGTCACCTGTACGGCTAGAACGGCCAGCGATGGTACCGCCCATACCCAAAACAACCACGTTTTTTTTCATTTTTTAGACCTCTACTTGCCAAAATAAAAAAACTGATTAAAAATACAGTCACTGGACACGAATCCAGTATGTACAAAGACACAGTTCGTTCAACCTACAGGAGCCCACATGCTTGAAAGCCCCAAACTCACTGCGCGTCAGCAGCAGATTCTGGACCTCATTCAGAGCGCCATTGCCCGCACGGGGGCTCCACCCACCCGCGCAGAAATTGCCTCTGAACTGGGCTTTAAATCCGCCAATGCTGCAGAAGAACATCTCCAAGCCTTGGCCCGCAAAGGCGCTATCGAGTTGGTCAGCGGCACCTCGCGCGGTATTCGCCTCAAAGGTGACACACTGCGTTCTATTCATGAATCACGGCTAAAACAGTTCTCGCTTCCCCAGTCCGGTCTAGCCCAATTGGGATTGCCGCTGGTGGGCCGCGTTGCCGCTGGTTCACCGATTCTCGCGCAAGAACATGTGGACAGAACCTACTATGTGGAAAACAGTTTGTTTCAACGGCAGCCAGACTATCTTCTAAAAGTTCGCGGTATGTCTATGCGAGACGCGGGCATCATGGACGGCGATCTTTTAGCTGTACAGGCCACTAAAGATGCCAGAAATGGACAAATTATCGTTGCCCGCTTAGGCGATGAAGTTACGGTCAAACGCTTTAGGCGCAACAAACATCTCATTGAATTGCACCCCGAAAACCCGGACTATCAAACTATTGTGGTAGAGCCTGGAGAGCCTTTTGAAGTCGAAGGGCTCGCTGTCGGGCTTATTCGCAACACCATGCTCATGTAAATCTACCGTGGAGCTACTGCTATGAATATCGTCCTCGTAACACAACAACTGCTTTTACGCCTCTGCAATCAACTGTTTCATCACGGTTTTGGGGCTTCAAAAGCCACCATCCATGCCAATGGAAGTCTCCAATCCTCATCCACAATTGCTACTCAAAATATAGCTAATTACGACCTTTCGACAAGACCCAAAAGTAATTTTTCTTTAAAACCTGCGGCAAAACCATTGCGAGTTGTCAGAGTAGCTGAAACGGGCCTAACGCGTGCCAGTGTGGGAAGAATGGTGATTTCGGGTCGAATGGCAGACGTATGCGCTGAGCTGGACCGCCTTGCTGCTTGTGAAGCAGCCATGACATAGGTTATGTGTAGATTTTTGATTTTCAAATTCAGCCCGTAAGCGGCTCTACGCGCAAGGCACAATGGTGTCTATGAATATTGTTATTTTGGATGATTATCAAGATGTTGTTCGTAAGCTTGAATGCGCCACAAAGCTCGAGGCCTACCAAGCTAAGGTTTACACAAATACTGTCAAAGGCCTAGGCCAGCTTTCGGTTCGACTCAAAGATGCAGACGTGATTGTGCTAATTAGGGAGAGGACCCCAATCAATCGCCAGCTTATTGAAAAACTCCCTAGACTCAAGCTGATATCTCAAACAGGCAAGGCTGGCGGCCATTTGGATGTACAGGCCTGCACAGAGCGTGGTGTAGCTGTGGCGGAAGGCTCTGGCTCCCCGACTGCCGCCGCAGAATTAACTTGGGCGCTAGTGATGGCGGCAATGCGCAGACTTCCCCAGTACATAGGCAATTTAAAGCATGGCGCGTGGCAACAGTCAGGATTAAAAGCCGGGTCAATGCCTCCTAATTTTGGAATTGGTAGCGTACTCAGCGGCAAAACACTCGGGATTTGGGGATTCGGAAAAATCGGTCAAATGATTGCGAATTACGGAAAAGCCTTTGGTATGCAGGTGATGGTTTGGGGCAGCGAAAGCTCTCGACTACTTGCAATAGAAAAAGGATTCCGTGTTGCACAAAGCCGTGAGTCATTCTTTGCTGAGAGTGATGTTTTGTCACTGCACTTGAGACTAGACGACGCAACCCGCGGTATTGTTACAGCTACAGATCTTGCGCTTATGAAACCCACGTCTTTATTAGTCAACACTTCCAGGGCGGAGTTGATTGAGCCGGATGCCTTAATTAGTGGTTTGAATAGAGGCCGCCCAGGCATGGCCGCAGTAGATGTGTTTGAAACCGAACCAATATTGCAAGGGCATGCACTGCTACGATTAGAAAACTGTATTTGTACACCCCATATTGGATATGTTGAGCAAAGCAGCTATGAAATGTATTTTGGTGCAGCGTTTGACAATGTCATCAACTTTATTAAAGGCACCCCAACCAATATTATTAACCCTGGTGCCCTGCAGGTTCGTCGCTAGCGCCTGCTTGAAATACAGGCGCTGTGCCACCTCCTAGGGTATCGATTCCCGATTTTTCGTAATGCGAGATATCGAAATCAATCAAATTTCCATCCAAATCCGATAGATCCAAATCGACATTGTCGGCGGTACTTTGGATTTCCGGTAAGGTTACAGGCGAGGGAACTGTGCTCGCCGTACCGAAGCGGTCCGCACCGAGACCATTACTGTCGTCAGTAGTTGGATAAGAACCAACAGCCGCGCTAAACGGGGTGATAGTTGTAACGTTTGATGCCCCGAGTTGCTTTGCCATCGAGTCCAACAGCAATAGATCCCGGTATGCCTCCATATCGAAACCTTGTTCCGGGGCATCCGCCGGTGTTCTAACCAAACAGAATTCAATGTACTCAATAGCTTGGCTTGTAGGCCATAGATTTGCAATCTGGGCGCATACCTGAGGGTAGGCGTCCAAAGAGTTTCCGCTCAAATGGAAATTTGTGTATATAGGTACTAGGCACGTAAACAGTTGGTTGAACTTGTCTCTGCATAGGTCAAAGTCGCTCTTTCTGCTGAGCGTGTGAAACAGTTTTAATAGGTCGAGATACACCAGCGGATTTGCATCTGCTGTACGAGCAATACCAGACTCCAACACTGCAATTGCCTCTTCATGCCGACCCAACGCCATAAAAAAATCGGCTTGTTGGCGAACATCTAGCATCTCTTTAGTGTTTACGTAGCGCAGTGCGCCAGACAAGCTAAGACCGAAGTCTCTCCTACTATAGGATGAGAGCTCTGAGTCCTTGGCTTCAACAGAAGGTGGAATAAAACTCGGAAATTGGCTTGTTGGGGCAGAAGGCGAAGCCTCGCTTAGGTCTAAATCAATGTCTACGGATTGAACGGTCGCTGATTTTTCTGCTCTCGAAGATTTCGCCGCTACTGCACTGTCCTCAGCCCTATCAAACTTGCCGAGATCTCCCGGACGCTCAACTACTAACGGCTTGGAGGCAGCGGGTTCGTACATTGATTCTTGCGCTGACTCCCCTCGCCACCACGGTGCGCGCTCACCGAAGTTAGCCCGCCTAGTCCACAAAAATGCTGCCCCACCAAGGCAAGCCAGAAGTGCAGCAATCAATCCATAAACGAAAGGATTGGCATATCGCTGCGACTCTGAGTCAGCAAGTCGGTTGCTAATTTCCTCCAACGATTGACGATGTTTTGCAGAAGCATCGGTCAGGGTTTTCATGTTTCCTTCTAGGGACCGCATTCTTGCCTCATCTCGTAATACGTCCTGTGCACCGGCGTTCAGCGCGCGCCATGTTGCCAGTGCTTCAACGCGCTTTTGCAAATCGTTAAGAGGCGTGGTAACCAATTCCATTGTTGATTTTAAAACTGGGTCTCGATCTAGCACCCTCTCCAATGAATCCAATTTCAATCGCGAGCGCTTGTTGCTATTGGTCTTAGCAGTTGCAGCTGTTGTCGCCAACGTCACAGTGCGGCCTGGAGCTTTTGTGCTGTCCAGCTCTGCCTTAGCTATTGAGCCAATCGCAGGCAGATCTGCATTTGTTGGCAATACGGCACCTACAGTCGGCTCACTTGGTAGATCAGCCAACATAACGTATTTACGCGTAGTTTTCTGGCCACATGTCGATTTGAGATACACCGTGACAACGGGTTCATCCACCTTAGTTGCAGACTGTATGCGCACTGACTGCAACCGAGCACCAAGGGTTGCGGATGCAGTGACGACTACTTTGCTTGACTCTTGCTGGATGTCCCCATAAAAAACCTCGGCTTCGAAGCAAGTTTGGCTTAACTCTTCTTCGGGTGCCAACTGAGCAGCAACAGACAGGTCCAACGTCTGGCCTAACAGCGTTGCCCCACTCACGCGGCCCAGCGTCATCGCATACGCATCTAAGATGCCACATGTGAGTATCAAAGGAAAAACCAGACGAAGGGGAGCAAAAAATATCTTCATTAGTGGTTTACATTTTGGCACACACTTTTATACGATCAACCCACGCGCAACAACTGTTGTTTTGACGATAATTCAGCGATGAAACTGCAATACTCAACCATTGGAATTATTGGCACGGGCGCAATGGGCCGTGGCATCGCTCAAATAGCCGCTCAGGCTAGCTGCCAGGTTCTCCTGTTCGATACCAATCCACAAGCTGCAGTCGTAGCACAAAGCCAACTCCAAGCCCAGTGGCAGACCATGGTGAAAAAGCAGCGAATTAGCGAAGAACAGAGCCAATCGAATCTTGCACGAATTAGTATTGCACCTAGCTTGACAGACTTATCAAACTGCGATCTCATCGTTGAAGCCATCGTAGAGCGGTTAGATATAAAAATCAAATTGTTCAGCGACTTAGAGGACATAGTCAGTCCATCTGCTGTGTTGGCATCCAATACCTCATCTCTGTCGATTACTGCAATTGCAGCTGGGCTCAAGTATCGAAAACGCTTCGCAGGTTTTCATTTTTTTAACCCCGTCCCATTGATGAAGGTCGTTGAGGTAATTGGTGGTTTGCAAACACAGCAAAGCACCATCGATGGGCTTTGTCAGTGCGCGCGCGACATGGGGCACACACCCGTGATTGCCCAAGACACACCTGGATTCGTTGTTAATCATGCTGGGCGAGGCTTTGGAACCGAAGCTTTGAAAATTGTGTCTGAAGGCGTAGCTGACTTCATCACTATCGATCGAATTTTGCGGGATCAAGCAGGATTCAAACTGGGTCCGTTTGAACTGATGGACCTTACTGGGCTTGATGTGTCGCACCCGGTGATGGAATCCATTTATCACCAGTATTTTGAAGAGTCTCGCTACCGTCCTAGTGTGATCACCACACAGCGTTTGGCAGGTGGTTTATTGGGACGAAAGTCGGGCCAAGGCTTTTACAACTACATTGACGGCGCAGTACAAATTGCACCGGAGCCCGCAGTACCCGTTGTCGAGGAAATGCCACCCGTGTGGCTTTCACCCCGCGCTGCACGCAGAGCAGAGTTATTACTGCTGCTCAAAAATTTGGGGGCAAAAATTGAAACTGGGCAATCTCCATCGCCTCAAGCACTCACACTGGTGGCACCACTGGGTTTTGACATAACAACCGTTGCCGTGGTGGAGCGGCTCGACCCCGCCAGGACCATTGGCATAGACATGCTGGTGGATGATGCTGTAACCAAACGGCGCGTATTGGCTACCAATCCTGCCACTCGTGTCGATATGCGTGACGCCGCACACGCTTTGTTTGCGCGTGACGGCAAGGCCGTGAGTGTGATCAAAGACAGTGGGGGGTTTATCACGCAACGTGTAGTAGCTACCATCATCAACATTGCCAGCGATATTTGCCAGCAATCTATTTGTACGCCCAAAGATCTAGAAACCGCAGTAACACTTGGATTGGGTTACCCACAAGGCCCTCTGGCCATGGGTAACCTCTATGGTCCGACCAATGTACTGGAAGTTTTGTTCAATATGCAAACGGTGTATGGTGACCAACGATACCGCCCCAGCCCTTGGTTGCGTAGGCGTGGCGCCATTGGTTTAAGCCTGCTGCACGAAGAAGAATAGCCAGCAGACACGCAGGTGACAAAACCTGCATGCCACCATGGTCCTGGGGGTGACAATGCAAGTGTCACCAATGACAACTTCAGTCACCCAAAAGACAGGCCATGGACGAACCTATTCTTACCATCGAAGAACGCGCAGCGATCAATGCAGGTCGCTGGTTCTCTACTTTGTCGCCCTCGCTTAAACACGACATTCTTCGATGTGCCTATGTCAAACGCTACCGCGACGGAGATCTGATCACCGCACGCGGAGAACCACCCGAAGAATGGATCGCATGCGCCAAAGGCGCAGTGCGTGTGAGCTCCACCTCCATTTCTGGCAAACAAATTACGCTGACCTATGTCGAACCTGGCATCTGGTTTGGCGACGTTTCCATATTCGACGGCGACCGACGCACACACGACGCTTATGCACATGGCGAAAGCACTATTTTGTGCGTCGCCAAAGCCGACTTCAAAAAGATTTTGACCCTGCATGTCGAGCTTTACGAAGCTCTCTTGAGGCTACATGCACGTCGAATTCGACAGCTTTATGGTTTGGTGGAAGATCTCAACACACTACCTTTGCGCGCTCGACTGGCCAAACAGCTGTTGCATTTAGCCAGAAGCTATGGAGTGCCCTCTTTGAGCGACGGCAACGAAGTACGAATTGGTCTTCAATTGGCCCAAGAAGAGTTAGCTCAGTTACTTGGGGCTTCGCGCCAACGGGTGAACCAAGAGCTCAAAGCTATGGAGCGCGAAGAAGCCATTCGCATCGAGCCTGGTGGCTTGGTTATTCGCGATCGCCCAGCTTTGATGCGGATCATTGACTCAGACGACTGACTAAGCGCAAAGCAAATTCTATATGAGTAATTTTGACCATTTCGTAGGCACAGGCTCAGTGTCCAACCAGCACGCCTTTGACAAAAGTGCATTGACGCTATGGCTAAGCAAAAATCTGCCTGATTTTGAAGGGCCGCTAACTGTAGAGATGTTTAAAGGCGGGCAATCTAACCCCACCTACAAACTCGTCACACCCGACAAGACCTACGTAATGCGCGCCAAGCCTGGGCCAGTTGCCAAGTTGCTACCCTCTGCGCATGCCGTAGAACGCGAGTTTGCTGTTATGGCTGGCTTGTATGGCACTGCAGTACCTGTGCCAAAAATGCACCGCTTGTGCGAGGACGAGTCAATTATCGGGCGGGCGTTTTATGTCATGGAACACATGCAAGGGCAAGTGCTCTGGGATCAATCACTTCCAGGAATGAGTCCCGAACAACGCTTAGCAATTTATGACGAGATGAACCGCGTGATCGCGGCACTGCACACCGTTAAATTTACTGAGTGTGGCCTCAGTGCTTACGGCAAACCAGGCAACTACTTTGAACGCCAAATTGGCCGCTGGAGCAAGCAATACATTGCATCTGTGACGGCACCCATCCCGGAGATGGACCGGTTGATGAACTGGTTACCGAAAAATATTCCAAAAATGGCGCGTGACGACAACATGATCAGCATTGTTCATGGCGACTACAGACTGGACAATCTCATGTTTGCCAACGATCAGCCTAGAGTCATTGCTGTTTTGGACTGGGAGTTGTCCACACTAGGACACCCTCTGGCCGACTTCAGCTACCACTGCATGGCATGGCACATTCCACCAGGTGCATTTAGAGGCATTGGTGGATTGGATTTTGAAGCGCTCGGCATCCCCCTCGAAGACGACTATATCCGTCAATACTGCGACCGCACGGGGCTTGCTGAACCCAGTCAACTGAAGGCAGACTGGAATTTTTATATGGCCTACAACATGTTTCGCATAGCAGCCATTTTGCAGGGCATCGCCAAGCGTGTTCAAGCAGGTACCGCATCAAGTGCGCAAGCCGTCAGCTCTGCTGCAGGGGCGCGACCACTCGCACAAATGGCTTGGTTATTTGCCCAGAAATCATAGGCGACCTGGCTAGACATACTCAACACGACACAACTGGAGACTCCATGGACTTTGACTATTCACCCAAGACCAAAGAACTACAAGCGCGCCTGCTGACATTCATGGCTGACCATGTCTATCCGAGCGAGACGGCTTACCATGCCGAAATAGCAGCAAATACTGCACTTGGCAAGCGCTGGACACCTTTGCAAACCATCGAGAATTTAAAGCTCAAAGCGCAAGCTGCAGGCCTCTGGAATTTATTTTTGCCAGTTGATAGTGCAGAGGCATCCGGGTACCACGGTGCCGGGCTTACCAACCAAGAATACGCCCCACTTGCAGAAATTATGGGGCGCGTGATGTGGTCGAGCGAAATATTCAATTGCTCTGCGCCAGACACCGGCA